>NZ_RJOH01000010.1:0-64790 GCF_003942995.1 Streptococcus mitis
ACTATAATTACTTTTTTCTTAAAATTAACTTAAAAACTGGTAGAATTATGATAGAATTGAAAAAAGGACTTGAGGAGATTTAGGATGCAAGATGAAAGTGTGTATGGATTAGTCTATAAGGCTATTCGTGAGGAGAGAGGATTTACACAAAAGGAAGCTGCTGGGACTACAGTGACTCCACATTTTTTACGTCAGTTTGAGCAAGGGAAATCTCGAATAACCATTCAAAAATTTGAAGAGATTCTTTCTAATATTGGAATTGATAAAGAGACCTTTGATAGTCTCAAAACGCAGATGTTTCCAACGGAATTTCATAAATTACAGGCTCAGGTTGCTGATTTGGCCTATAAGCGTGAATTTAAAAAGATCATTAGCTTGATTAATCAACCCTTGGAAAATCCTGGGATCGCTGAACACTACGTGATTGCCAATCGTGTAGTCAATAAATTTGCTATCGCAAACATCATCGGCGATTCTTTTCTGACTCCAAAAGATTATCAAGAACTAGAATATATCAAGAACTATCTCAGTGAATTGGACGATTGGAATAAAATTGAGGTCAATATCTTTTCATCTATCCTTCCTCACTTTTCAATCGAATTTTTAGATTACAGGCTCTACCACTTATTAGATACTTTAAAAGAACAGACTGAATACCATTCAATCCGTACTGCTGACTACTATATTGCCTGCTTAAGAACTGCTATCAAGCATTACTCTGTTAATGGCTACTATGATAAAGCTGAAAATCTAGCGTTAAAGACCCTGGAAGTGATTAATACTTTCCCTCTACTGAGTACCAAGATGACAGAGATGATTAGCATTTCCATGGAACGGGCTAATAATTTTCTCAGAAAAGACGATGTCAGAGGTCTAGAACTTGCTAAGCATATCTTTGCCAGTCTTGATAACTTTGAAAAAATCTATCCAAATCAACTTCTGACTCGAATGAGAGAGGACTTCTTTGTTACTGTCACACAACTCAATCACACTAGACAGCCTTTAGATATCTAGTCTAGAAATCAAAAAAGCTTGAGGAACCACATATTTCCTCAGGCTTTTCTTATCCTTTAAAGGTGACAATAGTCGCGCCACTGCCTCCAGCATTTTGTGGGGCATAGCCGAAACTCTTGACATGTTTGTTTCTTTGTAGATATTTTGTCACTCCTTCACGGATGACACCTGTTCCAATACCATGGATGATATCGACTTGGGCCATATTGTTAAGCAGGGCTTGGTCGATAAAGGCATCTAGCTCATTCATAGCTTCTTCATAACGTTTGCCTCGAAGGTCCAGTCTGGCTTGTGGGCCACGACCAGAAGTTCGTTTCACGACATTGACCTGTTTCTTCTTGACTTGCTTTTCTTGCTGGGCTTGAACAAGGTCAAACTCTTTTTCTTCCAAGGTCATCTTAATCAAGCCAACTTGGGCTTCCCAGCGACCATCCTTGAGTTGACTGGTCAAGGTACCACGCTGACCGTAACTGAGCACCACGATATCATCTCCCACCTTTGGAGCTCGTTTTTTCTTGGCCTTTTGAAGGACCTTGTTTTTAGACAAATCTACTTTTTCAGGAGCTAATTTTTTCAGCTTGGCCTTGGCTTCAATGATTTCGTGGGGTTTAAGTTGAGATTTGCTGTGGAGATTTTTGAGAATCTGGTCACTCTCACTTAGAGCCATGTCCACAATCTCAGCAGCCTGTTCACGCGCCTTATTAAGCTCAGTTTCCTTTTCACGATTGAGCTCGTTGTAAAGTTTTTTGAGAGCACGGTTCATCTTGAGATTTTCTTGCTCCACCTCACGGATATTGTCCAAGCGTTTGCGACTCTCTAGCGTCTGCTCTTCCAGTTGCTCAATGATACGATTGACATCATTGTCCTGATCAACCTGCTGACTGGCATCCCCTACGATAACTTCAGATAGACCTAAACGTTTAGCAATTTCAAAAGCATTGCTTCGGCCAGGAACACCCTGCATAAAGCGATAGGTCGGGCGAAGAGTCGCAGTATCAAACTCCATGCTGGCATTTTGCACAAAGGCTGTCTCAATACCGTAGGCCTTTAGTTCCGGATAGTGGGTCGTCGCCATAGTCTTGACTTGACGCAGGCGAAGGTCCTCCAGAATAGCCATGGCAAGGGCGGCTCCCTCTTGAGGATCGGTACCAGCCCCCAACTCATCCAAGAGCAAGAGCGAATGCTGGTTGACCTTACCAAGAATATCCACAATATTGGTCATGTGGCTAGAGAAGGTCGACAAGCTCTGTTCAATAGACTGTTCATCGCCAATATCGGCAAAGATTTCTTCAAAAATACCAACACGACTTCCCTTATCTGCTAAAATCGGCAAACCAGACTGAGCCATAACCTGCGTCAATCCCAGAGTTTTAAGCATGATGGTCTTCCCACCTGTATTGGGACCTGTAATGACAATGGCTGTTAAATCTTGACCAAAATGGACATCATTTGCAACGGCATTTTTGACCAAAGGATGGCAGACATGGAGCAGTTGAATCTCTTGATTTTCTGACAGCTGAGGTACGACTGCTTGCCTTTCTTGGATAAAGCGGACCTTGGCACGAATCAAGTCCAGATGGCCGACAATCCAAGCATCATTGGCAATCTCAGCCGCATGAGGGCGGACACGCTCAGAAATTTCTTGGAGAATGCGAAGCATTTCATAGCGCTCATCTGCTCGTAAACTGGCAATTTCTTCGCTCAGTTTGACCACCTCACGGGGTTCGATATAGACGGTGTTTCCGCTGGCAGAAATATCATGAACAACACCTGCAATCTTATTACGGTAGGTATTTTTGACTGGTAAAACCTGACGACCATTTCTGCTGGCAACAATCGCTTCCGTCAACATCTGCGCTTTCTGCTTGAGCAGGTCTTGTAAAACATCGCGTACCTGACTCTCGCTATCATGGATTTTTCGACGGATGCGCGCCAATTCTTCACTGGCAAAATTTTCAATGAAACCTGCATCATTAAAGGCTTGGAGATTTCCTTGTAATTGTGGAAAATCATGTAATTTCTCAAACCAAAGGGCTAATTCTTCCAAGCTGACATTTTCCAGATTGGCATAAAAACTTTGCAGTTCTCTGCTAGAAAGAAGCACGCGCTTCAAGAGGAGGAACTCCTCGATATTGAGATCTGCCCCCATCTCCAACCGCTTGCAGACTCCTGCGATTTCCTTGGTTGCAAGAATGGTAAAATGCGGTTGCTCGACGAAAAGAGCCTGCATTTCCTTCATCTCAGCAAAAGCCTGTTTAATTTTATCTGCTTTGGCAGTCGGAGCCAGCTGTCTCAATTGCTCCAAGCCCTGCTCGGTCAACAAATGAGGTTCAAACAAGGCCTTGATCTTATTGAACTCTAATGTTTCTAATATTTTCTTATTCATCTTTATTTCCTTGTCTTTGAATGTCTAGGTGTGGTATACCCAATGAAAATCAAAGAGCAAACTAGAAAGCTAGCCGCAGGTTGCTCAAAACAGTGTTTTGAGGTTGCAGATGGAAGCTGACGTGGTTTGAAGAGATTTTCGAAGAGTATTAGCTTTTTACATTCTGATAAATTCTAGTCAATCTGTAAACAAAGGGCTAGGAAATTTCCTGCCCTTTTTATCCGATTAAATTTGTCACCCAAATTTGTTTGAGCCAACTAGTTGTTACCGGTATGCTCTGGATGATGTGTTTTGCGACGATACTCTTTTCAAGAGGATTTTGTATAGCTGCCATGGGGATGGTCGCCAAGATTGTCAAGGCCATTTGCAAGACAAATAAGGTCACCAACATGGACAAGATCCCTGCTGAAACTTGGAACAACTTGCCACCCAGTTTTTTACTAGGAATCAAGTGTAAGAGGAGACCAAGCAAACGACCAATGCTATAGACAATCCCAAATACAAGCAAGTAGCCGATCCCTGCGTAAAAGACCTTATCCAACTGAAAGAGTTGATCCGATGGGAAAAAGAAAGTTCCCTGACCTTCCTGCGGATTTGCATAAGGGACCAACAAATGAAATTGTTCTCCAAGCCCCTTATAAAACTGGCCAGCCACAAAAGCCGAAGCCATGGCTGAAATCAGGTAATAAACCTGTAAGAGCAGGCCTCTCCGATAGCCGATATAAAATCCCCAAGCCAAGACCAATAGAAGAAGGAGTGAAATCATAAGGAATCCTCAATCTTGCTCTGTTCTTGCTTGCAAGTCACAAGCTTGTGACGGAGTTCTTCTAGCTCTTGCTCCTTATCATCAAATTCAATCTCACGGCTGAGTTGAGTTGACAAACAGTTGACTGCCAACAAAAGAGCGATTGTTTCATCATCTGCACTAGGCATTTGTTCTTTAATTGCTTGATATTTTTCTGTCGCAACCTTAGCGATTTCCTCCATAAAAAGGTTATCATGCTCGGTTGTCAAGGTTAATGATTTTTTCCCGAATGTAAATTTGAATCGATTTAGATTTGCCATAAAATTCACCTCACGATATTATACCAAAATTCGCTAATTTTGTCAGTTTTTACAAATTTGTCTGCTTTTATGGTACAATAGAAACCATGGCAAGTATAACACTCACACCAAGCGAAAAGGAGATTCAGGCTTTTCTTGAACACTATCAAACCAGTCTGGCTCCCAGTAAAAACCCCTATATTCGCTATTTTTTGAAACTGCCTCAAGCAACCGTTTCTATCTATACTTCTGGAAAGGTCTTGCTTCAGGGTGAAGGAGCTGAGAAATATGCTAGTTTCTTTGGCTATCAAGTTGTAGAGGAAAACAGGGGACAAAATTTCCCTTTAATTGGGACAGATGAGGTGGGAAATGGTTCCTACTTTGGTGGGCTTGCAGTTGTGGCTTCCTTTGTCACACCTGACCAGCATGCCTTCTTGCGAAAACTCGGTGTGGGAGATTCTAAGACTCTTACCGACCAAAAGATCCGTCAGATTGCCCCTATCCTCAAGGAAAAAATCCAGCACCAGGCACTGCTTCTCTCACCAAGCAAGTACAACGAGGTCATCGGAGACCGCTACAACGCTGTTTCTGTTAAGGTAGCCCTCCATAACCAGGCTATCTATCTCCTTCTTCAAAAAGGACTTCAGCCTGAGAAAATTGTGATTGATGCCTTTACTAGTGCTAAAAATTATGACAAGTACTTGGCACAAGAGGCCAATCGTTTCAGCAATCCTATCAGCTTAGAAGAAAAGGCTGAGGGCAAATACTTGGCTGTCGCAGTTTCTTCTATCATTGCGCGTGATTTCTTTCTAGAAAATCTTGAAAATCTGGGACGGGAGCTGGGCTATCAACTTCCAAGTGGAGCTGGAACGGCTTCTGATAAGGTGGCTAGCCAGATTTTGCAAGCCTATGGAATGCAGGGACTCAATTTCTGCGCCAAACTGCACTTTAAAAATACTGAAAAAGCGAAAAAACGCTTAGAAAGGTAAGTTATGAATTCATTTAAACATTTCTTAAAAGAGTGGGGATTGTTCCTCCTGATTCTGTCATTACTAGCTTTAAGTCGTATCTTTTTTTGGAGCAATGTCCGCGTAGAAGGACATTCCATGGATCCAACTCTAGCGGATGGAGAAATCCTCTTTGTTGTCAAACATCTCCCTATTGACCGATTTGATATCGTGGTAGCCCATGAGGAAGATGGTAATAAGGACATTGTCAAACGTGTCATCGGAATGCCTGGCGATACCATCCGTTACGAAAATGATAAACTTTACATCAATGACAAAGAGACAGATGAACCTTACCTAGCTGACTATATCAAACGCTTCAAGGATGACAAACTCCAAAGCACTTACTCAGGCAAGGGCTTTGAAGGAAATAAAGGAACTTTCTTTAGAAGTATCGCTCAAAAAGCCCAAGCCTTCACAGTTGATGTCAATTACAACACCAACTTTAGCTTTACTGTCCCAGAAGGAGAATACCTTCTCCTCGGAGATGACCGCTTGGTTTCGAGCGACAGCCGCCACGTAGGTACCTTCAAAGCAAAAGATATCACAGGGGAAGCTAAATTCCGCTTCTGGCCAATCACCCGTATCGGAACATTTTAAGAAACCTAAGAGGCCGAGAATCAAGAATCTCAGCCTCTTCTTCTATCGTGAGAAGTGATTATTCACTATCCAGTTTGATTAAGATAGAAACAAAGTTATACTCAATGAAAATCAAAGAGCAAACTAGGAAGCTAGCCGCAGGCTGTACTTGAGTACGGCAAGGCGAAGCTGACGTGGTTTGAATTTGATTTTCGAAGAGTATTAACTCTCACCTATTTATGCAAAGGAATCTTATGGAAGTTTATTTTTCAGGAACCATTGAACGGATTATTTTTGAAAATCCCAGCAATTTTTATCGCATCCTTCTCCTAGAAATCGACGATACGGACGCAGAGGATTTTGATGATTTTGAAATTATTGTCACCGGTACCATGGCTGACGTGATTGAGGGAGAAGACTATACTTTTTGGGGACAAATTGTCCAGCACTCCAAGTATGGGGAACAACTGCAAATCAGTCGTTATGAAAGAGCAAAACCAACTAGCAAGGGCTTGGTCAAGTACTTTTCAAGTAGCCATTTCAAGGGAATTGGTCTCAAGACAGCTCAGAAAATCGTGGATACCTATGGCGACAATACCATTGACGAAATTCTGCAACACCCAGAAAAGTTAGAAGGCATTGCAGGACTATCTGCAAAAAATCGCGAGGCTTTCGTCTCCACTCTCCGTCTCAACTACGGAACCGAGATGGTTTTGGCCAAACTTGCCAACTACGGCATTCCCAACAAACTAGCCTTCCAGATTCAAGATTTTTACAAGGAAGAAACCCTTGATGTTGTTGAAAATTATCCCTACCAGCTGGTCGAGGATATCAAGGGTTTGGGATTTACTATTGCTGACCAATTAGCGGAAGAACTTGGCATAGAAAGTCAGGCTCCTGAACGCTTCCGAGCCGGTCTAGTTCATAGTCTTTTTCAGGCCTGTATGGAAACAGGGGACACCTATGTTGAAGCACGGGATTTGCTAGAACAAACCCTTACTCTCCTTGAGTCTTCCCGTCCCGTGGAACTGGACCCCAGCCAAGTAGCTCAAGAACTCTCCTACCTGATCGAAGAAGACAAGGTCCAGCAGATTGATACCAAGATTTTTGACAACAGCCTCTTCTTCGCTGAGGAAGGCATCCGCAGTCACTTGGCTCGTATCCTTGAAAAAGGAAAACAGAAGAGCCAGGATTTAGAAACCATTCAAAAACATATCGCTACTGTCGAAGAAGATCTGGAGATTGAGTATGATAACATTCAAAAACAGGCGATCTGCGACGCTATCCAGAACAAGGTCTTTATTCTAACAGGTGGACCTGGTACTGGTAAGACAACTGTTATCAATGGTATCATCGCTGTTTATGCCCTTTTAGAAGGACTTGACCTCAGGAAAAAAAGCAACTTGCCGATTCTTCTTGCCGCTCCAACCGGACGAGCCGCTCGGCGCATGAATGAATTGACAGGTTTGCCAAGCGCTACCATACACCGTCATTTAGGAATGACAGGTGACGATGATACCAGTCATCTGGAAGATTATCTGGATGCTGACTTTATCATCGTGGATGAATTCTCCATGGTGGATACTTGGCTGGCCAATCAACTCTTCTCCAACATCTCTTCTAACAGTAAAATCCTCATCGTGGGAGACAGCGATCAGCTACCGTCTGTCAGTCCTGGACAAGTTCTAGCGGATCTGCTTCATATTCCTTTGATTCCTCAGACTCGCTTGGAAAAAATTTATCGGCAAAGCGAAGAATCAACCATCGTTACCCTGGCTAGTCAGATTCGACAGGGCATCCTGCCAGCTGATTTCACCCAGAAAAAAGCAGACCGTTCCTACTTTGAAATTGCTAGCGGACATATTCCTGCTACTATTGAGAAAATCTTAGGCGCTGCCCTCAGAAGTGGTATTCCTGCACGTGATATTCAGGTTCTGGCTCCCATGTACCGAGGGACTGCAGGGATTGATGCTATCAATCAGCTCATGCAAGACCTCCTGAACCCACCACAAAAAGACCAACTCAGTTTTGAAGCTCCCCAGTGCCACTATCGTAAGGGAGATAAGGTCATTCACTTGGTCAACGATGCTGAAATCAATGTCTTTAATGGGGATTTAGGAGCCATCACAGACCTGATTCCGAGTAAATACACCGAGTCGAAACAAGACGAGATTGTCATTGATTTTGATGGCAACGAAGTCTCTTACCCACGTAACGAATGGTACAAGATTCGCTTGGCCTATGCCATGAGTATTCATAAATCTCAGGGAAGTGAGTTCCCAGTTGTCATCCTGCCTATCACCAGTGCTAGCAGGCGTATGCTGGAGAGAAACCTCATCTACACAGCCATTACACGTGCCAAAAGCAAGCTTATCTTACTAGGTGAATTACAGGCCTTCGACTATGCTACCCAGCACATCGGAACTGCCCGAAAAACCTATCTGATTGAACGCTTCAGTGATCTATTGGAAAATGTCGAAGATAATAAACCAGCTGTCTCTGAAACTACCACATCAACTGCCCCTGAACAATCCTACATCCTAACCGAAGAAAACTGGGATAGCATCCCAGCCATGATTGGGATTACAGACGCAGATCTCAAAGAGATTTTTGGAAAATAGTACACAAGAAAACCCACCAATTCAGGTGGGATTTTTGTTTATGAATACTCAATGAAAATCAAAGAGCAAACTAGGAAGCTAGCCGCAAGCTGTACTTGAGTACGGTAAGGCGACGCTGACGTGGTTTGAATTTGATTTTCGAAGAGTATAAGATTATTTAACTGTTGCTGTGCTTGTAATCAATTCAACAGCTTTTTTGATTGTGATATCATGTTTCAACATATCAGCTGAAAGCAAGCTTTGTACTTGTGCCACTTCCATGTTGTAGTCTGCCGCCAATTGCTCGATTTCTTTTTGGATTTCTTCTTCTGAAGCGTCAAATCCTTCAGCTTTCGCAACTGCTTCGATAACAAGGTTAGTCTTCGTACGTGACTCAGCTTCTGCTTGGTATTGATTATGAAGGTCTTCTTGAGTAGTTCCAGTGATTTGGAAGTACATGTCAGGGTTGATACCTTGACGTTGCAAGTTTCCAAGGAATTCATTAACTGAACGGTGAACTTCTTCGTGGATCATTTCTTCTGGAAGTTCTACGATTTCAGCATTTTCTACAGCTTTATCAATTGCTGCACCTTCAACGGCATCTTTGTATGCTTCTTCTTTAGCAGCAGCCAATTCCTTGCGGTATTTTTCTTTCAATTCAGCAAGTGTTTCAACTTCTTCATCGATGTCTTTTGCAAGCTCATCGTCAAGAGCTGGAACTTCTTTAGCTTTTACTTCGTGGATAGTTGTCACGAATTTAGCTTCTTTACCTGCAAGGTCTTCTGCTTGGTAGTCTTCTGGGAATGTTACGATAACATCAACAGTTTCACCAGCTGAGTGACCTACCAATTGGTCTTCGAAACCAGGGATGAATTGACCTGAACCAAGTCCAAGTGAGAAGTTTTCACCTTTTCCGCCATCAAATTCAACACCATCGATAGAACCAACGAAGTCGATGACAACAGTGTCGCCGTTTTCAGCAGCAGCTTCTTTGATAACCAATTCAGCCAAGTTGTTGCGTTCGCGTTCGATACGCTCTTCAACGTCAGCGTCAGTTACTTCTTTTTCAACATCTACTGATACTTCAAGGTTTTTATAGTCACCCAATTTTACTTCAGGTTTTGTAACGACTTCAGCAGTGATAACCCAGTCTTGACCTTTTTCCATTGAAGTTACGTCAATTTTTGGTTGAGCAACCACTTCAAGACCAGCTTCTTTTACAGCTGCTTCATAAGCATTTGGCAAAAGAGCGTTCATAACGTCTTGGTAAAGTGACTCTTCACCAAATTTTTTGTCGAAGATAGGACGTGGAAGGTGACCTTTACGGAAACCTGGAACATTAAGAGATTTCTTCACTGAGTTGAAGACACGATCCAATTCTGGTTTGATTTGGTCTTGAGAGATAGTGAAAGTCAAGACACCACGGTTTGTTTCTTTGTTTTCAAATGATACAGACATTCTGTCATTTCTCCTTAAAATTTTTTAAATACAGTCTATTATAACATAAATGGGCGACTTTTTTCAAGTAATGAATGCGCTTTTCAATCCTGCTGGAAGTATGGTTTCTTCTTAATTTTCTTTAGAATTCAAATATAATCTTATAAAAGGTATTCAGTAGTGGCTGATTACAGTTAAAAAACGAATCGCCCATACATCCCTCATTAGGCGATTCGTTTTTCTTATTTAACCACAACCACTTTGTAATATTCGTTTGAGTGTGGAGATTCAATCTTAATTTTTTGACCATAGAAACCATCGATTTCTTTGTCAAGATAATCTCTAACTCCTGATGGCAAGCGTTTCATCTTAAGAATCTCACCGGATTGATCCGCATAGGCTAGAATGTGATAGTGAGTAGTGGTTGCTCCATCATCAATCAGTACAAAGTAACCTGTTTTAAGCTTACCTTGTTCATTTTCTAAATAGTATAGTTTATTGTTATTGATTGTGAAGTAAGTAGACGGAAGTCTAAGTCGTACACCTGGGTCTTCTAGATAAAGATCATTGCCAACTTTTTTGATTTCTGATCTAGTTGTCATCTCTGGAAGTGGTAATACTCTACGACCATCTGCTCCAAAGTAATATCGACCTGGCAGATTTTGGAAATTACGAATAACAGCTTTAGGATCAATTTCTTGTCCTTTTTCTTTATTATCCACTAAAGCTAAGGTTATATTTGCAACATGATCCCCATATTTGTCGGAAAACTTCTTGAACTCAGGTTTGACATACCAAGTGTTTTTAGCCACTATAACATCAGTAAATTTATTCCCATCATATTTTGCTTTAATCAGATATTCATATCCATCGCCTAAACGAACAATATCATCATGTTTATAAGGGCTATCTTGTAAAGTGAACATATGTCCATCCTTGCTGAGAATATAGCCTGTTCCATCACTAGAATTTACAACTCTATCAGAGGCCATTGCACCTGATTGTTCAAAATAATACCAATCACCATTTATGCACTCCCAACCTGTCATCATAGAACCACTAAAATGAAGATAGTACCATGTGTTGCCTTCTTTGTACCAGCCAGTACGCATAGCGCCACTATTAGCTAATGAGTACCAGGTGTTACCTTCCTTATACCAGCCAGTGCGCATGGCACCACTATTTGCGAGTGAGTACCAGGTATTGCCTTCCTTGTACCAGCCTGTGCGCATAGCACCACTATCTGCTAGTGAATACCAAGTATTGCCTTCTTTGAGCCAGCCTGTCTGCATTTTACCAGTGCTGTCAAAATGATACCATGAGCCAGCATTTTGTACCCATTTGTTTTTAGCGAGACTGCCATCTTGAGAAAGATTCCAGTCAGCACCATTTTTAACCCAAGTATCTGCAGCCTGTGCTTGGTTGATAGATAAAAGCAGACCAGCACCTATAAGCAAACCAAGAGTGAATAGTTTAGATTTTTTCATAGTTATTTCCTCCTGTTCTATAGTGAAATGAACATGACTTCCTAGTAAACAAAACTGTTCGCTTTTTTCTTTTTACTATGTCAGATAGTTTATTTCACAACAGAAACATTTCCTGTTGAACTGTCATATCTAACAGTTTCTCCATAAAAACCGGAAATTCCTTTTTCAATATAATCACGGAAATCATTAGGCAAAACTTTCATCTTCACGATTTCACCAGATTCATCTGCATAGCCCAAAATATGGTGATCTTTAGATAATAATCCGTCCATAAACATTGTAAAATATCCAGTTACAAGTTTACCATTATCATCATTGGCACCTCTTAGATAAAGTTTATTGTCATTAATTGTCAATCCAGATGAATCTAGACTAATAACTGGACTTGAGTTTTTAAGATAAAGTTCAGACCCAACTTTTTGAATAGGGAAGTGAGTAGTGAATTCTGGTAGATTCGCAACCTTACGTCCATCTGCTCCAAAGTAATACTTATTTGGTAAGTTTTGGAAATTCTTTATGACAGCTTTAGGATCAATTTCTTCCCCTGGTTTTTTATTATCAGTAATGGCATCTAAAGTATTTCGTTTTATATCGCCAATCTTTTGATAAGAAAAACGTTCAACAATAGGTTTGATATACCAGGCATTCTTTTCGATAACAACTCCATCTTTCTTATGAACAAGGTGATAGTCATAACCATCAGACAAAGTAACGATATCTGTAATAACTGTATCATCAAAAGGATCTTGTTCAACCTGACTAGGGAGTTTGGTTAACATATAACCATCCTTACCAATGACATAACTTTCCCCATCGCTTGCTGGAACAGCTCTATCTGCTACCATAGCACCTGATTTTTCAAAGTAAGACCATTGACCATTTGCAGTTGCCCATCCTGTTGCCATAGCGCCACTGCCTTTGAGGTAGTACCAAGTAGACCCTTCTTTGTACCAACCAGTACGCATAGCCCCACTATTTGCGAGTGAGTACCATGTATTGCCTTCCTTGTACCAGCCAGTACGCATAGCCCCACTGTCTGCGAGCGAATACCATGTATTGCCTTCCTTGTACCAGCCTGTCTGCATTTTACCAGAACCGTCAAAGTGGTACCAAGAGCCAGCATTTTGCACCCATTTGTTTTTAGCTAGACTGCCATCTTGAGAAAGATTCCAGTCAGAACCATTTTTTACCCATGTATCTGCAGCCTGTGCTTGGTTGATAGATAAAAGTAGGCCAGCACCTGCAAGCAAACCAAGTGTAAGTAGTTTAGATTTTTTCATAGCCGTTTCCTCCAATTAGTAACAAATTATTTATGACATTTAAGTTTTATTGTTACCAAACTCGTCTAGCTCCGTCAATAGATCCAATGTATTCATTGTTAGTTATGTTTACAAATTTTCTTACATAATTTGCGTGAACCACTTGGTTACCGCCAATATTAATTCCCACATGTTCAAGATTATTAAAGAAAATTAAATCTCCAGGTTTTTCATTACCAGTTACATCAATTCCTTGCTTAAATTGAGATCTAGTATCAGTTCCTAAGTAAATGTCAAAGTTTTTATATATGGCATGTGTAAATCCTGAGCAATCTACACCCTTATTCAAGTCTGCCCAACCCCCAACATATGGGATTTTATCTACAAATGTCTCTGCATACTCAGCAATTGCCTGACCTTTATTTTCTACGCAAACACCGTTAGATCTGAAGAAATAAGGTTTCCCATTAACTCTATTATAATCAGTTAGCATGGAACCGTCATTTGAAAGATAGTACCAATTACCATCTGGGTTAATCCACTCATTTGATTTCATCCAACCTTGATCATCAAAATAATACCATTTCTTATCTAAGAATTCCCAATGTTTAGCATACCCACCTGAAGTATATTTGAACCACCAGCGACCATCTGTTATCATCCAGGTTCCTTTATCATCTCTATTTTGATTAAATGCTATTTTTTCTTGATCGCCTTCTACTTGCGTTAATTCTCTAGGAGAAAATCCTACCAACTTAACTTGTTCTGCATCTTCAACCTTAATTTTACCTTCTTTAACAAGTTGATCAATTGCTTCTTTCTCGCTTGTATACTGTGAAGTTGTTTGTGATGTAGTCACTTTAGTGGTAGACGTTGTAGTTTCTGCATTAACTACATAAGTAGTTGATAACAAAGCTCCTGAAGTAAGTAATAAAGCTGCATAAGTAATATATTTTTTCATGACAAAAATCCTTTCTTCAAAATTCCTTAACGCTCTAGTGACCTTATTTTGATAATTTACGGAGACATACCTGTAACCTCCTTTTGGATTTTATATATCATTTTTATATTTAATATATTGTTTTATCTTTTTATAACTCTATTCTACTCCCCTATAAAATGAATGTCAACAAATAACATAAAAATATTGTGAAAAAAATATTTTATCACGCTAAAGGTACTTACTCGCTTCTTTAATACTAAGTTCAGCCATTTATCCAACATTATTTTATATAACTACTAAAACTCCTCATGCCCCACCAAGTAGTGCTGAAAGGCATAGACTGCAGCCTGGGTACGGTCGCTGACTTCAAGTTTGGCAAGAATGTTAGACACGTGAGTCTTGACCGTCTTGAGAGAGATAAAAAGTTCATCAGCGATGCGCTGATTTTCATATCCCTTGGCAATCAGTTGGAGAACATCTCGCTCACGCGCAGTCAGGTCCTCATGTAGTTCTATGTGATTGCGGTGGTATTCGACCTTCTTGCTGACCTCTTGTTCAATAGCCAGCTCGCCAGCAGCCACCTTACGGACAGCATGGAGCAATTCATCTGCACTTGAAGTCTTAAGCATATAGCCTTTGGCACCAGCATTCAAGACCGGCATGATTTTTTCATTGTCCAAGTAAGAGGTCACAATCAAAATCTTGGCATCAGGCCATTCTTTAAGGATAGCTAAGGTCGCGTCAATCCCATTCATCTCAGGCATGACAATATCCATGACAATGACATCTGGACGCAATTCCAAGGCCAAGTCAATGCCTTGAGAACCGTTTGCCGCCTCCCCCACAACTTCTACATCGTCTTGGAGATCAAAATAGCTTTTCAAGCCTAATCGGACCATTTCATGGTCATCTACCAGTAAAATTCTCATCTTTACTCCTTTATCATTCCTTATCGAGCAAGGGAATACGGATATCAACTGCTAATCCTTGCTTGGGGGCTGTTAATAACTGAACCGTCCCTGCCATATCTTCGACTCGCTCCTTGATATTGCGAAGTCCATAACTCAAGTCGTCAAAACTCCCCAGCTGGAAACCAATCCCATTGTCCACCACCTTCATCTGCAATTCAAGATCCGTCTGATAGAGATAAACATCCAGACAAGAGGCCTGGGCATGGCGAAGGGTATTGCTGATTAGTTCCTGCAAAATGCGGAAAATATGCTCCTCGATTTTCTTAGGCAATTTCGTCACATTTTGCTTGAGACTGACCTTGAGATCACTCTTGTCCTCTAGCTCTTTTAAGAGAATTTGGATTCCCTCAACCAGACTCCTCTGCTCCAGTTCAACTGGTCTCAAATGCAGGAGCAAGACTCTCAAGTCCTTCTGAGCCGTTTCTAAAATGGCTGTGACACTCTGCAACTGGGTCTGCATTTTTTCTCTATCCAGTTTCAAAGCCTGCTGGCTAACACCTGATAAAATCATGTGGGCCGCAAACAACTCCTGACTGACTGTATCGTGCAAATCCCGAGCAATCCGCTTCCGTTCCTTCTCTATGATTTCCTCTTCCCTAGAAAGGCTGTTATTTTCAGCCTTTTGAAGAGCTTCTGTCAAAAGATTAAGTTTACCTGACAAGGACTTGAAACTGGCATCCAAATCTGGATCTGCAACTTGAACCACTTCTTGCCCTGCCAACAAACGCTTGAGATTAGTCTGCATTTTTCTTAGAGAAAGCTCTTCGATACCTCTCCAAAACAGGGCTAAGAGAAAGGTCAGGGACATGCTGAATACCAACAACAAAAAGACAAATTTTTCTGTTTTTTCGACATCATGCAAGAAAATAGACCAGTCAAAGTCAAGGATGTCCAGCAAGCTGTGGGACAGAAATAAGACAAACAGGATGGAGGTGAGAGCAATCATTACATAGGCTTGTTTTTTCATCCTCTAACCACCTCAACATCGCCAATCATAGTGGTTAAGAAAATCTTGACACTCTTGTTACTCTTGAGATAGTCTCTTGTTTCTTGATGATAGTGTTCATTGCGAAGGGCTCGCTTGGGCTGATTGAAAAAATTCAAATCACCATAAAGACAGTTAACACTGAGACTGACTTCCACATCTACAGGCACAATGATTTTGGTCGTTCCTACCATCTTTCTGAGGATAATGACATTGTCATGATTGGTTAGAATCACCCTCTCCAGATGAATGGTGTCCTTGCCCATGAGACGAAAGAGATTGATATCATCAAACTGGCAAGTTTGGTAGCTTGAAAAATGATGGAGATTCCCAAACCAACGATTTTTCTCCTTCTTAACTGTCACCACCTCTTCAAAAACCAAATTGGTCTGCTCTTTTTCCTGGTTCATCATTGGATAAAGAAGAAAGAGGCTATAGATAACCGCAACAAAAATAGCTAGAATCACAAAAGGATTGAGCATGACGATGAAAAAGAAGAGAATGCTTGCCACCACTAAAAGAAGGTTATTCCCCTCTTTACCAGTGTAATAGCGAATCAAAAGCAAAAAGAGAAAAAGTATCAGCAGAAAACGCGAAAAATGCTCTGAAACCATCAAAATCAGAGCTCCTGTCAAAAGACAGGCTTCGATAAATAAAAAGATTTTAAATTTTCTCATAGGTGCATCCTCTCCCTCTATTTTATCACAACTCAAAAAAGTCACCTCGGTCTGAAGATGGAAAAAAGGCGGTGATTACGCCTTTTTCATCTGATCATTTGCTTCTTTTAGTTTGCCGTAAAGAAGATAGTCTACTTTTTGCAGATCTGCTATGGTGGCACAATTAAGGGCACACATAATCAAACGCAGATCGTTTTTCCAGCCTTGGACAATGCCAATCACTTCTTCAACTGTGTAGGTTTCAACCAATTCCAGAACTGTTCGAGACAGTCCTACAGCTTTGGCGCCAAAAATCAGGCACTTAATCATATCCAGTGGATTCCGAACCCCTCCACTGACCAAGAGTTGGACCTTGTCTTTCCAGTCTTGGGCATTGAGAAGGGCCTGCATGGTAGACTGACCCCATTGATTGAGGTAGTCACGTTGACCACTGCGACGGTTTTCAATATAAGCAAAGCTGGTACCACCACGACCTGACAGGTCAAAGGTTCGAACGCCCAATTCATAGGCTCTTTCGATGGTCTTCACATCCATCCCAAAGCCGACTTCCTTTAAGACAATAGGAACGGGGATTTGCTTGCTATAGTCTGCTAGATGCGATTGCCAGTTTCTGAACTTTCTTTCTCCCTCGGGCATGAGCAACTCCTGCATAACATTGACATGCACCTGCAGGAGAAGAGGATTCATCTCTTCTACAGTCCGAAGTCCCAACTCAACAGGCTTGTCTAATCCAATATTGGTTCCAAGAAGGAGATTTGGATGATCATACTTGACAGAAAATGAGTCATCTGTAGGATCCTTGAGGGCTGCGCTATAAGAACCTGTCACAAACAAAATACCACAGGCTTCCGCCACTTGAGCCAGCTTTTGATTTATTTCTCTTCCCTTATCGCTTCCACCTGTCATGGCATTGATATAAAAAGGAAAATCCCACTTTCGACCAGCAAACTCTGTCGAAAGATCAATCTCATCCAGGTCATAAATAGGCAAGGAAGAATGAATCAACTCCACCTCATCAAAGCTATTATAGGAACTTTTCTGCTCAAGGGCATAGCGGATATGCTCGTCCTTACGATTTGTCGTCATGTCCTATCCTTTCTTGGTATAAGAGCTCAATCCCCAGATCGGCCCAACGGTTTTTTAGGGTTTCAGTTGATTGCTCATCAAAACTCAAGGCAATACCACAATCACCACCACCAGCGCCGCTACTCTTAGCAACAGCTTGCAAATCTTGACTGGCCTCTTTCAGCTGTCTAAGCGAAGGCGTGTAAATATCTGCGCTCAAGCCTTCTAAGAGCTTACTGGCTACTTCTACTTGCTCGATAATTTTTTCTGATTCCCCATGCTCCAAGGCTTCTACCAAAGAAACCACCGTTTCTTTTGAGGAACTTAAAAAATTCTGATTGATATTTTGCTTGATTTGTTGAACCATATCACTAGATACAGCCACTTCCTTGGTCCATCCCACTAGGAAATCACATTCTAGGGCTGGTTGCACTTGTGAAATTGAAAATCCCCAATCACGCTCTAAAACTGTCGACAAATTTTCTTCTTTCAACCAAGCTGCTACCTTCTGGCGATCAAATGACTGGTAAAGAACCAATTCCTCTGCCACAATACAGGCAAGGTCTCCCATAGAACCATTGTCTCCTCGCTTGAGCAAGATAGCGCTAGCAAGCTTGAATAAGAGCTCCTGATCGACTGAAACATCATACAGAGCCAGCAGTGCCTTGATAACTAAGACAACAACACTGCCACTAGAGCCTAGACCAAACTTTTTCCCTTCTCTTTCCATTTTTCCTCGGATTTCCAAAGAAAAAGGTCGCAAGGTCTGACCACGATAAACGAGGAAATCTTCCACTAAGGCAATCGTTTCTTGAATCAAGCTATAATCAGGATTTGGCGTTAAATCCACTGCGAAATCAAACATATCCGAATAAATACGGTAACTATCAGAAAAAGCAATCTCGCCCTTCATATAGATGGGAATAGCCTTTATCAAGGCCAACTGCCCTGGTTCTAGAACAGCATATTCGCCTGCCCAATAGAGTTTTCCGCAAGTTTTAACAGCAATCATCTTGGCTCAAATCCTTTGTTTTTGACACAATCAAGCGATAACGTTGACCGAAGATTTCTGATAAATGCTCCAAGTCTTTCTCCTGACAGAGGACCTTGACATTGGGACCAGCATCCATAGTAAAGTAGCAGGCTTCCCCTTGCTCACGAAGCTGGCGAACAAAGTCCATGGCTTCATAGCTTGCATCGGTCAGATAAGAAAAGGCTGGTGATGCTGTTTTGGTCGTAGCGTGCATAGCCAGGGCATTTTCCTCCGTTAACTCCCCAACATTGGCAAAGTCATTTTCCTTGAGATAGACCAGCATATCCTGATAGTCTTTCTCAGACTGACGGACCCAGTCATCAAAGGTCGTCGATGTTTCCACACAAAGTTTCATCCCATCACGACTAGAGATTGGTTTTTTCTTGTCTTCTAGCACCAACATAATCATAGCTAGTTTCAAGTCTGTCTCTACAGGGTAAATTTCCCCACTATCCTTATCCCAAGCACCTAGTGGTCCATAAAAACTCCTAGAGGAAGATCCTGAGGCAAACTTAGCCTCCTGTGCCAACTGACTTCTATCCAAACTAAGCTGAAAATAAGCATTACAAGCTTTGACCAAGGCAGACAAACCACTAGAACTTGAGGACAGGCCCGCTGCCGTAGGCATATTGTTTTGAGTATCGATACGGACAAATCCTTCTCCAGCTGGACGGTAGCGGTCAATAATCTTGCTCATCTTGGCATGCTCCGCCTCATTTTGTAGCTGACCATTAATATAAAAGGCATCAGCTGTTGCATCCGTCGGTAGAGATGACAAAGTCGTCTCCGTGTACATATTTTCCAAAGTTAGAGAAATACTGCTCGTAGCAGGCACCATCTCTTTTTCTTTTTTCTTTCCCCAATATTTGATAATAGCAATATTTGCGTAGGAACGTACTGTTACAGGCTCTCTATCCATGTCTGAACAGCTCCTTTCTCTTCTAATCTTTCTGCTAGTTCTTGTGCGTGTGTCAAATTGTCTGCCAAGGCTATGATACAGCCTCCAAGCCCACCACCACTCATCTTGGCACCCAGAGCACCATGGTTAAGAGCCGTTTCTACCAGATGGTCTGCCTCAGGGCTACTAACACCAATTTCTTTTAGATGTAAATGCGCTTGACTGAGGATTTGCCCCAGCCCTTCAGTATCTTTTCGTGAAATCGCATCCTCTGCCTGATGAGTCAATTCTCCCAAGGCATGCAAAAACGGCAGGGCATCCTTGCCCTTACTTTGAACCACTTGGATGGCTTCACGAGTGTGACCATAAACACCTGTATCAGCAATCACCAAATATGCGGATAAATCCATCTCAAGCTCTGTAAATCCTACGTTCTTAATAAAGCGAATAGGCTGGTCACTGAGACAGGTCTTGGCATCCAAACCACTTGGATTCATATGAGCAATCATCTCAGCCCGATTGACCAAGATTTCTAATACATCATGAGGCAGTTCTGCCTCATAGTAGTCAAAAACCGCACGAATAGCCGCTATGCTGATAGCAGCTGACGAACCCATTCCCCGTTTTTCAGGGATAGCCGAGTCAATCTCACAGCGAATGCAGGCTTCCTTGATATTTAGATGTTCAAGTGAAGCATACACCGCCATGGACAAGGTATCCTCCTCATAGAGGCGCCAAGGTCTGTCAGCAGGAACTACCTTACAAGTCACCTCCACCTCCAAAAGAGGCAGGGAAATGGCCGGATAACCGTAAACGACCGCATGCTCCCCTATTAAAATAATCTTACTATGTGCCTGACCGACACCAACTTTTTTTGTCATATTTTCCTTTTGCTAGACGAAAAAGCCGTCTCATTTTTTCATACAAGTGTTTATTCTTTCCTATCTATTTTATTACATTTTCACAAAAAAAGCGATTGTTTCCTTCACAATCGCCTCTTTCATTATTGAATCCATTCGCCATTATAGTTGACGTAGTAGCCATCTACAGTGGTATTCACTGCTAAAGCACCTGAGCTATAAGCATAGTACCATTTCCCTCCGACCTGGAACCAACCTGTCTTCATATCTCCATTACTTGCATTTAGGTAGTACCAAGTTGAACCATCTTGATACCAACCAGTTGCCATAGCTCCTGATGAACGGAGATAGTACCACTTGTTACCGAGGTATTGCCAGCCCGTTTTCATATCACCATTTTCAGCATCTAAATAATACCAAGTTGAGCCTTCCTGATACCAGCCAGTTGCCATGGCTCCTGATGAACGGAGGTAGTACCACTTGTTGCCAAGGTATTGCCAGCCCGTTTGCATTGCAGCAGTTGTTGGATCTAGATAGTACCAAGTTGAGTTATCATTGGTCCAACCACGCACTAGCTCCCCAACCGTCAAACTGTCGATACGAGCATCAAAGCCACTATCCTTCTGTAAATAATACCAATGTCCTTCGTCAGAAATCCAACCAGTTTTTAAAGTATGATAACTACGTTGATCTTCAAAATAATAGACTCGTTTCTCTGCTGAACTATCATATTGTTCCCCATGATGTTTGTTGGTATTTGTAGCAGTTTTTGCCTCTAAAACTTGCTTGCCAACAAATTCTTGAAGAACCCCATCTTGGTTAAAGTAGTACCATTGTGGCATTGGCATAGATTCTAATCTTAAACCATTTGGGTAAGGACCAATTGTACTACCTTTAGATGGAAACGGGATATATTGCCAGCCGACAACCATTTCTCCTGATACATGATCAAAATAATAGGTCTTGCCATCAATCACTCGCCAGTAGGTTTCTTTGAGGTCCCCCTTCTTGTAGTAGGTTCTACCATTTTCTTGGACAAATTGCCAGCCTTCTGAATCAGCATCATCCGCCAATACTGCACTTGTTGCTAGCAAACCGAAGAAAAAGACTGCTAATGCGATTGGCATCAATTTTTTTATTATTTTCATTAGACCTATCCTCCATAGCTGATTATAGCAAAGACCCAATTGTATGTCAATATATAGAAAACCCCCAAAAAAAGCAGTTACATAACTGCAACTGCTTTCTATTCTTGCATGGTGTAACCAACACCACGTACTGTTTTAATGTAGCTTTTTTGACCTTTTACATCAAGCTTGCTACGTAGATAACGGATATAGACATCCACGATATTCGTTTCGGTCGCACTTTCATACTTCCAGACACTTTCCAACAACTGCTCACGAGTCAGAACTTTCTTGCTTCCCATAAGAGTGGCCAAAAGGTCATACTCACGCCGCGTCAGAGCAATCATCTCCTCGCCACGATAAACGGTATGATGTTCTACATCCATACGCAGATTACGGTAAGACGTTGGAACCTTCATCTGACTACAGTGTTGGTCGATGAAGTCCCTACCTCGGAAAATCGCTGAAATACGAGCCACCAAATTGTCAATAATAACCGGCTTATAGATGTAAGAAACGGCAAAGCGTTGGATCGTCTCAATCTGATCTTGCAATTCTTCACGATGGTCCAAAACCATGATGACTGAGGCTGGCTTAGTCCGACTCAGCTTGTCTGCAAAATCCTGGGCTGTCATATCCCCCAGATGAGCATTCAATAAAATCAAGTCATAGTCTGTCTGAAGAGCCATGGAGAGGGCCTTTTGCCTCTCCTCAACCTGATCAACTCGGTATTGCTCTTTTTGGAGTTCCAAACTTAAAAAATGAGCTAGATTTCGTTCTTTCTCAAGTAATAAAATCCGTTTCCCCATGGCAGACCTACTTATTTTTCGTCATACCAAGAGTAGTGGAAGGTTCCTTCTTTGTCTTTACGTTGGTAAGTGTGGGCACCAAAGTAGTCACGTTGCGCTTGGATCAAGTTAGCTGGAAGGTCAGCTGAACGGTAGCTATCAAAGTAAGTAATAGCTGCTGAGAAAGTTGGCACTGGCACACCAGCTTGAACAGCAAGAGCTACGATATCACGCACTGCTTGTTGGTACTTAGCAGTAACATCCAAGAAGTACTCATCCAAAAGAAGGTTAGCAAGGTTTGCATCACGGTTGTAAGCATCTGTAATCTTTTGCAAGAAACGAGAACGGATGATACAGCCATCACGCCAGATAGATGCGATATCTGCAAATGGCAAATTCCAGTTGTTTTCTTTAGAAGCTACACGCAATTGCGCAAAACCTTGTGCGTATGAAATGATTTTTGAGAAGTAAAGGGCTTGACGGATCTTTTCAATCAACTCAGCCTTGTCTCCTTCAAATTTGAAGTCAGCTGGTTTTGGAAGAACCTTGCTAGCATGCACACGTTCTTCTTTGTAAGTTGAAATATAACGTGCAAATACTGACTCAGTGATGAGTGACAATGGCACACCAAGGTCAAGTGATGATTGACTAGTCCATTTACCAGTTCCCTTGTTACCTGCAGCATCAAGGATGTAGTCTACGATTGGTCCATCTTGGCCTTCATCGTCTTTACGGCTCAAGATATCAGCTGTGATTTCGATCAAGTAGCTGTCCAATTCACCCTTGTTCCACTCAGTAAAGATTTCAGCCATATCTTCTGCAGAAAGGCCTAACAAGTGTTGCATCAAGTCATAACTCTCTGCGATCAATTGCATATCACCATACTCGATACCGTTGTGAACCATTTTCACATAGTGACCAGCTCCATCAGGACCGATGTAAGTCACACATGGTTTGCCATCTTCTGGTGCTTTAGCTGAGATTTCTTCAAGAACATCCGCAACCAATTCGTAGGCCTCTTTTTGTCCACCAGGCATGATAGAAGGACCTTCAAGGGCACCTTTTTCACCACCAGAAACCCCAGTACCGATAAAGTTGATACCTGAGTTTGCCAATTCTTCATTACGACGGATTGTATCTTTGTAGAAAGTGTTTCCACCATCAATCAAGATATCACCCTTGTCAAGGTGTGGAAGAAGGGCTTGGATAGTAGCATCTGTACCAGGTCCAGCTTGAACCATGAGCATGATACGACGAGGTTTTTCGATTGAGTTCACAAAACTTTCCACGTCATAGCTTGGCACAAAGTTCTTTTCAGGATGGCAAGCAATTACATCTTCAGTTTTTTCTTTACTACGGTTGTAAATAGCAACTGTGTAACCACGAGATTCAATATTAAGGGCAAGGTTACGACCCATTACGGCCATACCAACAACACCAAAGTTAGCTTTTGTCATTTGACACTCCTCTTGTTTAATTTGTTTTATTTTATCATTTTTACTTTTGAAAAGAAAGAATTTTGTAACGACTGCTTAGTAGTCCAAAGCATCTGCATGTCCAGAACCATTTCCAACAAAGTATCCTGTCTTACAGTTAAGGGTAAAGAGATAGGTTCCATCTGGCTTGTAGAGGTTGTAATAACCATTGCCATTAACGATATTAACACGTTCAAGGATATATTGGTTACCAGTGATATAACCACGTGAACGTGAAGTCGCTAGAATTTGTTCTAAGACACCATCCGCGAAATCCCAGGCAGAATTATTGCTATCATCAATAGCAGATTGATTGTAGGCAACACGACTAGCACTTCTTTGAACAGAAACACCCGCACTTGATAGACCCATATTGACTTCACTATGAGAACTTCTAGTTTCATTTGATGCCGTATTTGAACTACTTGGTTTTGTCTCACTAGTCGTATTTTCACTTGCTTGGCGAGAACTTGAGCTGCTAGTTTCACTTGAACTTGAGCTTGAAGCACTTGTTTGCTGGCTCTTACCAAGGCTGATAGCCTTATCTAGAACTTTATCAAGTTCTGTATTTCCAGTTTTAATATCCGTAAATTTAGCATCCGATTTGGCTTTGGCATTGGTATCCAAAACACCATCAACAATAGCTGGTTTTTCAAATTGTGCATTGACATCTTGAATGGCCTTGATTTGAGTTGCTAGACTATCATACTTCGATTTGGCAAGGGTATGTTCGCGACTACCTTCTAGCTTATCAAGCAAAGTTTTAAGTTGGCTCAGTTTATCAAACTGGCTATTTTTCAAAGCCGTTTTGTTGCTATCTGTATAGAAGGCATCGTATTGACTATTGAAATCTTCTAAAATCGGCTGAATATTCTGCTCACTAGACGATGATTGAGAAGTTTGGATTTCCTTGGTCGAACGAGCCACTTGACGATAGACATAATAAGCACTGACACAGATAACCACTGATACGAGCGCCAAAGCGGTCAAAACAAAACCTTTTTTACTTTTCTTTTCTGGGTCCTCTTGATCCAGACGAGAAAGTTTTTTCTCCTCTTCCACTTCCCCAGTCATTTCTGCTGAATTTTCATCCTCTAGCACTATAGGATCCCAGCCTTTATCCTCATCATCCAAAGGCAATGGGGGTAAGATAGCTTCAGAAGATGGAACTTCCTCTGAAGAGGCTTCCGACTCCTCTACAGCTTCACGCACTTCTTGGATTAAATCGTCCAGACTTTGAGTTTCGATTAACTCCTCTTTTTTGTATTGGCGAGTCGCAAACTTATCTGCTTCGATTTCATCTTTGTGTTGCTTGACATACTTGTCCAAAATGGAATCTTCAGGCAAGACTCCTGCTTCCACTTCTTCATTTTTACGAATCGCTTGACCAACTGTTAACTCTTTTGCTTCATCAAAATCAAATTGCGCTTCTTGATGTTCTGCTTTATGACGATTCCGTCTTTTCTTACTCATGAGTTTTCCTTCCTACTTTACTTCCTGACGTTTAACACGTTGACCAAAATATTGATACAAATCAACTTTTAAAGTTCCGTTGTACAACTTCCGTTTCTTATCCGCCTGACTACCGTACTTGGTCTCAAAGGCTTCATCACTGGTTAAGATAAACTTGCTCCACGTTTTCAGCGGTGCAAATACTTGACCCATCTCAGCATAAAGCTTGGTAACCCCTGCATCATCTGACAAGCGTTCCCCATAAGGCGGGTTAGAGATAATCACTCCATTGATTTTATCAGAACGCAAATCCTGCACGCGCATCTGCTTAAAGGTAATATCTCCTGCAACCCCTGCTGCCTGAGCATTGACCTTAGCAATTTCCACCATGCGAGCATCGATATCACAGCCCATGATATCTAGCTCAAGCTCACGATCCACTTTCTTAGCTGCTTCAGTACGAACTTCTTGGATCAAGCGATCGCTAATCCAGTTCCATTCCTCAAAAGCAAAGGAGCGACGAAGACCAGGAGCCATCTTTCTAGCAATCATAACTGCCTCGATACAGAAAGTTCCTGAACCACAGGTCGGATCAATCAAGGGTTTGTCTGGATACCAGTTAGAGAGTTGCAAAATAGCTGCTGCCATGTTTTCCTTGATAGGAGCCCCACCTTTTTCGGTACGATAGCCACGTTTAAAGAGGCTAGTCCCTGTCGTATCAATCATGACAGTTACTACATCTTTGAGAATAGAAACCTCAATCTTAAACTCTGGGCCATTCTCCATCAGAGGAATACCTTCTGGGCGGGCGTAGTGTTTCTGCAATTTCTTGACAACGGCCTTCTTTGAAATAGCCTGAACACTGGGTTCATTGTGTAATTTAGATTTCACACATTTAGCTTTTGAAATTGGGAACCGAGCTCCAAGCGGTAAATAATTTTCCCAATCTAAGGCGAAAACTCCTTGAAAGAGCTCCTCAAAAGTCTTAGCTGGAAAAGTTCCTACGATAATCTTGATACGGTCTGCTGCCCGAAGCCAGAGGTTGGTTTCGATAATGGCTCTCACGTCTCCTTGAAAACGAACACGTCCATTTTCAACCTGACAATCGTAGCCCAACTCTCGCACCTCACGACCAACGACAGCCTCAAGACCCGCTGCAGCAGTAGCGATTAAATTAAATTCTTTTTTCATGTTACAGTCTTATAAGACCTTTCTATATGTCCACTTTAAAAAATGAGGTTGAGAAAGTTTTCTCAGCCCCAACCTATATGCAATTTTCTATAAGCCATGTTTTGTTCCAGAAGTGACTAGGACCACTTCCTTCGATAATCATCTGTCTACCACTAACAGCTTACAGCTGGTAGCAGTCAGAGTACTACGTTCGTTTCCGTGTACTCCATGCCCCGACCGAAATTTGGGTTGCTAGCTTGAGGGGTTTACCGCGTTCCACTCTCTCTGTTTCCAGAAAGACTCCGTCACTGTGGCACTTTCAAGCCTACTCTGGCCTATCCAAGGACTTAGCCATTTCGACTGCCGTAACGATCTCTCGTCCCTAGGCTTATGGATTCGCCTAGCACAAACACTACAGGCATCACAGCCTGTGCTAGCATGGACTTTCCTCATGAAAAGAAATTCTCCTCACGCGATTATCCAAAAATTGCACTTTTCAAATAAGCTCTTATAAATCAGAGTTATCCAAAATTTGTTTACCAAATACTTCTTTCTCAAGACGATTTAGACGTTTTAAAATATCAAAATTCGTCATAGAAGTTGTTGCTGTCATTTCAAGTGGTTCTGCTTGAACCGGTGCAGATTCAGGTTTGCGAGACAATTCTTCCTTCAACTCTGCAATTTCTTGACGGAGAGACTTGACTAAGGCAGCATAAGTTTCATAGTCCTTGATGACATCGTCCAAAAATTCATCAACTTCAACCTTACTATACCCACGGACTTCACGTCCAAACTCTTGCTCGAAAATATCTTTCGCTGAAAAAATAATACCTGCCATCTCTCTCTCCATTCTCGGTTTCTAATAGTATTATTATATAAAAAAAGGCAAACAAAAATCAAGGTCAAAGGCTTACTTTTCAGAAAAATTTTCTACTAACTCATTTAAGTCTTCAAACGTTAACCTTTTTATGCGATAACCTTCCTGATTTTTCATCAAATTGTCTATAAATTTTAATTTGGTCTCATTTTCTGGGTCATAGAAAAAATAAGCTAAATCAGTATTTTCCAGCAAAAATCGTTGGTAGTCTCGTAGTTGCCCCATATGTTCATATTTAGGATAGGCATATTTGACAAAATCGACCTGCTTAAATTGGCTCAGTTTCATCTGATTGCCTTCATTCCAATTTTCCCCATGGGTTTCAAAAGCAAAAATGGTGGCCAACTGGAAACCGTATTCGGTCTTCATTTCCTGAGCAACCTCTAAAACCCAATATTCAAAGCCCAAAGTCCCTGTAAATACAAGCCAAGTCACCCCATCTTCTGCCATAGCTTCTAAATCCCTACGTATCGCTTTTTTAATCAATTTAAGACGAGGATCCTTGTCAGAAAACAAACCCAAGTCAAAATTAGAATATCCCATAATTAAAGCTGTAGTCATTTTTACACCTTTCTTTCTATTTTTATGGTATAATAGAGTGATGTTATTGTACCAATAAGGAGAAATATGGTCAACTATCCTCATAAAATTTCATCAAAAAAAAGCCAAACATCCATTTCTCAACCAAAAAATTTCGCAAATCGAGGAATGACTTTTGAAAAGATGATCAACGCCACAAACGACTACTATCTTACGCATGGCATGGCAGTTATCCATAAAAAGCCAACGCCTGTTCAGATTGTTCGAGTAGACTATCCTCAACGTAGTCGAGCCAAAATTGTAGAAGCCTATTTTAGACAAGCTTCCACAACAGATTACTCTGGCGTGTATAGAGGACATTACATTGACTTTGAAGCCAAGGAAACACGACAAAAGAATGCTATTCCAATGAAAAACTTCCATCTTCACCAGATTCAACATATGGAACAAGTTCTAAAACAGCAGGGGATTTGCTTCGTACTACTTCATTTTTCTTCTCAACAAGAAACTTATTTGTTGCCGGCACTTGATTTGATTCGCTTTTATCATCAAGATAAGGGCCAAAAATCAATGCCACTTGGATATATCAAAGAATACGGATATTTAGTAAATCAAGGAGCTTTCCCTCAAATTCCCTATCTCGATATTATCAAAGAACATTTACTAGGTGGTAAAACAAGATGAATAAACAAACTATTCTGCGATTCTTAAAGTATATTGGAATTACATTTCTTACCTTATTTATCGCATTATTTCTATTAGGTGGAGGTGCCTTCCTCTACTTTGTTAGCAAGGCTCCAGCCTTATCTGAAAGTAAATTAGTTGCGACAACCTCTAGCAAGATTTATGACAACAAAAACGAACTGATTGCTGACCTTGGATCTGAACGTCGCGTAAATGCTCAGGCAAATGAAATTCCTACTGACTTAGTCAAGGCAATTGTGTCTATCGAAGACCACCGTTTCTTTGACCATAGAGGTGTTGATACTATTCGTATCATGGGGGCAGCATTAAGAAATCTACAAGGAGGAGGTCTACAAGGTGCCTCAACCTTGACACAACAATTAATTAAATTGACTTATTTTTCTACTTCAACTGCTGATCAAACCTTGTCACGTAAAGCTCAAGAAGCTTGGCTAGCCGTTCAACTAGAGCAAAAAGCAACCAAGCAAGAAATCCTGACCTATTACATCAATAAAGTCTACATGTCCAACGGTAACTATGGAATGCAAACCGCAGCCCAAAATTACTATGGAAAAGACTTGAAGGACTTAAGCTTGCCACAGTTAGCACTCTTGGCTGGAATGCCTCAAGCTCCAAACCAATATGATCCTTATTCCCATCCAGAAGCTGCTCTAGAGCGTCGTAACTTGGTACTTTCAGAAATGAAAGGGCAAAAATACATTAGTGCAGAAGATTATGAAAAAGCTATTAATACTCCCGTCACTGACGGTCTCCAAAGTTTGAAGTCAGCCAATAGTTATCCAGCTTATATGGACAACTACCTCAAAGAAGTAATCGACCAAGTTGAACAAGAAACTGGTTACAACCTTCTTACTACAGGTATGGAAGTCTATACTAATGTCGACAAAGATGTTCAGCAGCGACTTTGGGATGTTTATAATACAGATGAGTACGTTGCTTATCCAGATGATGAACTTCAAGTAGCTTCCACTATCGTTGATGTAACAAATGGTAAAGTCATTGCTCAGTTAGGTGCCCGTCACCAATCAAGTAATGTATCTTTCGGAATCAACCAAGCCGTTGAAACCAACCGTGACTGGGGTTCTACTATGAAACCAATCACTGACTATGCTCCCGCTTTAGAATATGGAGTCTATGACTCTACTGCAACTATAGTACATGATGTTCCTTATAACTATCCAGGTACTGATACTCCCGTCTACAACTGGGATAAAGGCTACTTTGGAAACATTACAATCCAGTATGCACTTCAACAGTCACGTAATGTCACAGCCGTTGAAACTTTGAATAAGGTCGGTCTAGATAGAGCTAAAACTTTCCTAAATGGCTTAGGTATCAATTATCCAAGCATCCACTATGCAAACGCCATTTCAAGTAATACAACTGAATCTAACAAACAATACGGTGCAAGCAGTGAAAAAATGGCTGCTGCTTATGCTGCCTTTGCCAACGGTGGAATTTACCACAAACCCATGTATATCAATAAGGTCGTCTTCAGTGACGGTAGTGAAAAAGAATTTTCAGATGCTGGTACACGAGCTATGAAAGAAACAACTGCTTACATGATGACCGAAATGATGAAAACCGTCTTGGCATACGGAACTGGTCGTGGAGCCTATCTCCCATGGTTAGCGCAAGCTGGTAAGACAGGTACTTCTAACTACACAGATGATGAAATTGAAAAACACATCAAGAACACTGGCTATGTAGCTCCAGATGAAATGTTTGTTGGTTATACTCGTAAGTATTCTATGGCTGTATGGACAGGTTATTCGAATCGTTTAACTCCTATCGTTGGAGATGGTTTCCTAGTTGCAGCTAAAGTTTATCGCTCAATGATAACGTATCTATCAGAAGATACTCATCCAGAAGACTGGACGATGCCAGACGGACTTTTCAGAAACGGGGAATTTGTATTCAAAAATGGAGCTCGCCCAATATGGACTGAATCCTCTACTCAACAATCCTCAACAGCTGAAAGTTCAACTACACAGGCAAGTACTACGGTTGGTCAACAACCCAATAATGCTCCAGCAACTGATCCTAATCAAGGACAAGCTGGTCAGGCTGTTCAGCCGACACAACCAGTACAACCAACACCACAAAATCCACAAGTTCAACAGCAACCACAACAGTAAGATAAAAGAAAATTCTGAGAATAAAGGCTCAGGATTTTTTCTTCAACAAAATAGGATCTATCATATCTAAAAGCGATGATCGGCACCAATTCATTTTCGATAAACCAAAAGAAGTTAGCGAATAACTAACTTCTTTTTATCTTATTTCACATGTTTTGCGAGCTCTTCTTGCGCTTTTTTATTGGATTCTTCTTTTTCTTTCATCCATTTATCTTGAGCTTTTTGATATTCATCTGCTGTGACTGCCTTGTCTTGAAGTTCAAGGTATTTGTACAAGAGTGGCTCACTTGTACCTTTATTTCCTGACAATGCAAATGGTATTGTAAATGGTACCATCTTAGACAAGATTGGACGTCCTGTACGAGATGTAGTTGGAATAATCAAAGCGCTATCTGTCAACCAAGCTTGGGCTGCAGCGTATTTATCATATCGTTTAGCAACATCTATAGACTCATCACCAGCTTCAGTAACCAATTTCTCGTAGTCATATAGACCTACTTTTTTAGCAGCTACATTATCTTTCCCTGAGTCAAATCCTAAATATGTTTTAGTACTTTCTCCTACAGATGGTTTGATGATGTCAAGGTAAGTTGATGGATCGGCAAAGTCTGGACCCCAACCGACATTATCTGATAAATCCCAGTCTTCGCCAGCAGCATTTTCAGCAAAATATGTAATATTGTTTACTTCATCTTTTTGTAGTTGTTGAATATCAATAATGACATTATCAGTTCCTAAAGTCGCTTCCAAGGATTGTTTCATAGATTGCACGCGCTGAACTTTTGTAGTTGCTGTTTGGTCAACAGGCATATCTAGGTGAATTGGGAATTGGACTCCTTCTGCTTGTAAGGCTGATTTAGCTTTAGCAAATTCAGCCTTGGCTTTCTCTGGATTGTAAAGGCCATCCTGTGCATCGGCAAGATTAACATCCTTCCATTCATCCCCATAAGTCACCAATTTTTCTTTGACCATATCGCCAAAGTTTTTCCCATCTGCTTGAACAAATGTTGGTGGAACAAAGAGATTGCGCAAGATTTTGCTTGCTCCAGTTTCTCCATTTAGCTGAGAGGCATAAGCTGTACGGTCAAAACCAAAGGCAATAGCTTGGCGGAAATCCTTATTTAAGAGAGCCTTTTTAGTAGAAGTCTTTTGTTCGTCACTAGTCTTAGAAGTATATTTATAGGACTGACGATCAATATTTGTTCCCACTAGATACGTAGTAGAGTCTTGTTGAGTATAGACAATATTATCCTTCATCTCTTTCTCAAGCTCTGCGAAACTTGCACTTGTTGGATAGAGACGAGCTGCTGTAAGGCTACCATCTTTAAAGTTTTCTGCAGGTTTACTAGTATCTTGACCATCCCAGAATGACAATTTAACTTTGTCAATATGCACATTGTCTTTATCCCAGTAGTTAGGATTTTTCGCAAATTCAACAGAAGATTTGGTCACAATGGATTTCAACAAATAAGGACCATTATACAAGAGACTACCTGGATCCGTAGCTTTGGCAAAATCATCCCCTTTTGAATTCAAAAACTCTTCATTGACTGGCGCAAGAACACCCATGGTCGTTTTAGAATTCCAAAAACTTTCAGGTTTGTTCAACGTGTATTGGACTGTTTGATCGTCAAGCGCTTTAATCCCGACTTGAGCAAAATCTGTGATTTCCCCTTTAGCATAAGCATCCAGACCTTTGATTGAATCTTGTACCAAGTAAAGGGCTTCTGCTTTCTTATCTGTTGCATATTTAAGACCTGTCACAAAGTCTTGAGCCTTAACAGGAGCATACTCTTCTCCCTCAGATGTATACCACTTGGCATCCTGACGAATCTTATAAGTATAAGTCAAGCCATCCTTAGAAACTGACCAGTCCTCTGCCATTGAGGGAATAAGGTTCCCGTATTTATCATTTTCAAGCAATCCATCAATCACATTACTAGTAATGTCGGCAGTTGCTGCCTTACCAGTTGTCAAATAGTTGAGATTATCTGGATGTGTCTCGTATGTAAATGCAAAGGTCTGCTCACCTTTAGTAGCAGAACCACCCGAGCAAGCCGCTAAGACACCTGCTGCTAATAAAGTTACTCCCGCAAAAGCCAATACTTTCCTTGTTTTCATAGTCTTCTCCTTTGTTTTTTTATTCATTATAGCCCCTTTTTTGAGTCCTGTCAATACAATTTTCTGAATTTTTGAAAATTATTTTTTAAACAATAACTTCGCAAAAATATGAATAATATCAAAAACCCCTCAACTACATTACGTAGTCAAGGAATTATTGATCATATTTGTAAATAGCAACTGATAACAGTTCTAGGTGTTTAATCTAACTCATTTCTTGCACACTGTAAAGCTGCTCCAATTACTTGGTGCATATCGTAATAACGATAGTGTCCTAAACGACCACCAAAGATAACATTCCCTTGCTCATCAGCCAATTTTTTATATGATTTATACAAATGATTATTACGATCATTATTTACTGGATAATAAGGCTCATCACCTTTTTCCCATGTTTTAGAATGTTCTTTAGTAATGATAGTCTTTGCTTGATTCCCAAACTCAAAATGTTTGTGTTCAATAATGCGAGTATATGGAGTTTCTGAATCCGTATAGTTCACAACTGCATTTCCTTGGTAATTCTCCATATCCAAGGTCTCATTTTCAAAACGAAGACTACGATACTCTAGTTCACCCAACTTATAGTCAAAGAATTCATCAATCATACCAGTAAAGACAATTTTAGGGAAGTTCTTCATATATTGTTCTTTATTCGCAAAGAAATCAACATTTGTTTCTACATCAATATTTTCATGATCCAACATTTTTTCAACTATTTGAGTGTAGCCACCAATTGGAATTCCTTGATAGGTATCGTTAAAATAGTTGTTATCATAGGTCAGGCGTACTGGCAAACGGCGAATGATAAAGGCTGGAAGTTCCGTAGTTGGCTTGCCCCACTGTTTCTCTGTATAATCTTTGATTAATTTTTCGTAGATATCTGTACCTACAAGAGAGATCGCCTGTTCTTCCAAATTTTCTGGAGTTTTACCATTTAAAACAGCACGTTGCTCATCAATCTTGGCTTGTGCTTCTGCTGGCGTTACAACTCCCCAGAGTTTATTGAAAGTATTCATATTAAATGGAAGATTATAAATCTCTCCCTTATAATTTGCGACAGGAGAATTTGTATAACGGTTAAATTCTGCAAACTGATTTACATAATCCCAAATCTCCTTATCAGAAGTATGGAAAATATGAGCACCATATTGATGAACTCGAATTCCTTCCTCTTCACGAGTATAGATATTACCCGCGATATGATTTCGTTTTTCAATGACTTTTACTTTTTTTCCTTTTAAGGCTGCTTCATGGGCAAAAACCGCGCCAAAAAGACCAGCACCAACGATTAGATAATCGTACATTTTAAGCTCCTTTATTTTTTAACAAACTGTTGTAGCAATTGTACAAGATTGATTGCTTTAATAGATGATACAATTGCATATTTTACATCTTAAATCCGTACTTCTTATCCATAGATTTCTGTCAAAAGAATCTTGCTTTTTGCTTAGATTTTGGACCATCATCCACACCAAATACGATATGCGAATGAATATCAATCATTTTGTCTTATTTCCCTTCCATCACATCATTGATTGCAGCCTTGACTGACTCTAAACTGCTGTCACTAATTTCCATCATGTAGAGGCTACTCTCAGGCATGGCATAGGATGGTAAATCCATACGCCCTGTTCCTTTAAGATCTTGCGAATTGATCTTATAAGTTCCACCACTCTCAAGTTGGGCATTAACCAGGTTCATCATGGTTTCAAGTGGCATATTGGTTTGAATCGAATCTTGCAGCCCTTTTATAATACTGTCATAATTTTTCAAAGCTTCCGTAGAGGTTAATTTTTGCAGAATTGCAACAATGACCTTTTGCTGGTTACGACCACGATCTCGGTCTCCATCTGCCAATGAATAACGCTCACGTACAAAGCTAAGAGCTTGCTCCGAGTCAAGATGAACATTCCCTACAGGATAGAACTTCCCATTTGTATGAGCAGTAAATTCTTGATCATTATGAACATCAACTCCACCGAGAAGATCTATCAATTTCAAGAAAGAAGTGAAATTCAAACGAGCGTAATAGTTCAAGTCAATACCGTAGAGATTTTCCAGTGTATGAATGGAAGCATCTACTCCATAAATCCCCGCATGGGTCAACTTATCTTTTTGGTTGTTACCACCATCTGCAATTGGAACATAGGAATCACGAGGAGTCGTTGTCAAAAGAATCTTTTTCGTTTCGCGATTCACTGTCATAATGATATTGACATCCGAACGAGAAACCGAACTGATTGGACCGTAAGTATCAATTCCACTGATATAAACATTGAAACTGTCACCCTTGACATCTTTTGGAGTTTCAACCGTCTTGGTTAATTCTTTGGTATAGATTTTCTTAATTTTTGAAGCATAGTCAGGATATTCTGATTCGATAATGTTTTCAAAGACACTGTTTAGAATGATTGCCTTTGTATCGCCAGCTAACAAGCTCTTATAGGCCGCAAGATAGGATCTGCTTTCTTCGACTGTCAATTCCTTATTTTGACTAGCCTTAAGATCATTCATCAACTGTTGGATATTATCCTTATCCGTCCCAGTCGGCCCCGTTACACTGGTTACCTGACTGATATTATCAATTGAACTATCTGCTAATACCGCAATACTCATCGAATAATGTGAGTAGTTCGATGTCGCATTCAGGCGACTGGTAAATCCAATGAACTGCCCTACAGCAAAGAGAGAAGTTCCATTGATTAACACACCAAGCAGTAATAAAATCAGCGTTAGATTTTTAGCTTTCTTGGACCGAATTAAAAAGAAGCACAAGATGGCTAAGGCTACAATTAAGACAGCAACCACTATATTGAGATATCGGAAGGCTAGCATATTGTACTTGAAAATCAAAAACAATAAAAAGACTGCTAGTAATGCATAGATAGCTAGCAACCCCCAACTAATCAATATTTTTGTTTTACCCTTACGAGCTCGCTTCGAAGATCTACTCACGATATACCTCTATTATCAATTTTTATTTCATTTTATTATATCATAAAAAAATACACTTGCGGGGTAAATCCGCTTAGGTAAGGCATTTTAATCTTCTTTCCGAAACATTCTTTTTGACTTGCAACCAATTACATCAATAAATTTACTATATAAACATCAAAACAAGGTCCCTTACGGAACCTCGCTCATCTATTTGACATGATTTTCTGCTTCTTTTTGAGCTTTTTCGATTGCTTTTTTACTTTCTTGCTCCCATTTAGTCTTAGCTTCTTCAAACTGTTTGATTGTCACAGTATCTTTTTGCAGTTTCATATACTTGTAGTTATTGCCATCACCCTTGATACCGACCATTGAGTACCCTCTTGTAAATGGCGTTACTTTGGTTACAGATGCTGTTCCACCACTTGACATGGCTGACATAATCAGAGAATTGTCAATCATCCAAGCCTGTGCTTCAGCATATTTTTCATAGCGTTTTGCTACATCTTTATTTTCACTATCTGCATCTTTGAGCATCTTGGTGTAAGTATCAAGCCCCAAGCTAGCAATCTTAGCTTTATCTTCTTGAGCATCTAGACCAAAAATTTTGAGGTAGAATCCATCCTCTGCATTGAAAGGATTGAGATAAGTTGATGGATCCTGATAGTCACCTACCCAACCATCAAAGCTCAAATCATAGTCTCGATCAGCTGGTGTTGGTGCTAAGAAGGCTACGTTATTAAAATCATCTGTTGAAAGTTGCTGAACATCAATGACAATGTTATCAGCACCTAAAACTGACTCAAGGGTCTGCTTAACTGAGTTCATGCCTGTCACAGCATTTTTACTTGTTTGATCAACAGCTACATCCAAGTGAATAGGGAAAGTCACACCTTGACTTGCCAATTCTTTTTTAGCTTCCGCAAATTTTGCTTGGGCTTTTTCTTTGTTAAAATAGGCATCCTGAGCATCTGCCAAGTTAATACCTGACCATTCTGTGCCATAGTTGACCAATTTAGAAGCGACTACTTCTCCAAAAGTCTTGTCTCCAACTTGGACAAATGTAGGAGGTACTAGGGTGTTACGAAGGGTCTTGCTAGCCGCTTCTTCCCCATTTGACTGAGCAGAATAGGCTGTGCGGTCCAAGGCAAAGTTCACCGCTTGGCGGAAGTTCTTGTTCAAAACAGCTGTCTCAGTTGACTTCTTCTGCTCATCTGTTGTTTTAGCAGTGTGATTGTAGGCCTTACGGTTGACGTTAAAATTGAAATACCAAGAAGTCTTGTCCTGCAAGCTATAGACGATATTATCCTTATATTTCTCCTTGGTCTTAGCAAAGTTAGAACTATTTGGATAAACACCTGCGATTGAATAAGCTCCACTTTCAAAGTTACGGATGGTCAATTCTTGGTCTGAACCATCAAAATAGGCCAATTTTACGTGTTCAATCGATACTTTGTCATGATCATAATAATGCGGATTTTTCACATACTCGATCGATGATTTTGATGTGAAATCTTTTAACAAATAAGGTCCGCTGTAGAGAATGCTATCTGGAGATAGGGTACCAAAATCTTTCCCTTTTGAGTTTAGAAACTCTTCATTCACTGGGAAAAGAATACTGTTGGTTGTTTTTGAGTTCCAGTAAGGTTCTGGGCGCGCCAAAGTATACTCAACAGTATGGTCATCAATGGCTTTCACTCCAACCTTAGAAAAGTCAGAATCCGCTCCTGTAATATAATCATTCAAGCCCTTGATTGAGTTTTGAATCAAGTCAATGGCCTGGGATTTATTATCCACTGCGTATTTGATACCTGTCACAAAATCTTGTGCCTTGACTGGGGCATACTCTTCACCGTCAGCCGTAAACCATTTGGCATCTTTTCTCAGTTTATAGGTATAAGTCAGACCGTCGCTTGAAACAGACCAGTCCTCTGCCAAAGATGGAACTAGGTTTCCGTGGTTGTCATTTTCAAGCAAACCATCAACTAGGTTAGTAATAATAGCTGTATTATCAGCGTAGTAGTCTAATAAGTAGTTAAATGTAGTTGGGTTTCCACTAAAGGTTGATGAGTAAGTTTTTGTATCTGAACCTGATTGTCCGCAAGCAGTTAACAGCAAGGCAGCTGCAACAGTCAGACCTGCACTAAGGATACGCTTTTTTGTAGTCATCTTCTTTCTCCTTTATGTTAGTTTTTATAACATAGGTTTATTTTACCAAAATAGTGGGAATTTGTAAAGTTAATTGAATTTCTAGAATGAAAGTTTATAAACTTTAGTCATAAAAAAACAAAGGATTTCTGTCTTTCATACAGTCCTCCCTTGTTTTTATGCGATTTATCATTTAAATATCAATGAATTAACTGATAACCTAACGAAAGCAAGAATCTCATTCACGTTATTTTATGTGCTTTTCTAAATCCTTTTGATACTGAGCATTCGATTCCAGTTTTTCCTTTTGCCACTTTTTGAAGGCCGCATCATACTCTTTAGTTGTCACAATATCATTTTGAAGTTCCATTCCTTTAAAAATAAATGGATCCCCCTTAATACCGACCTGTGAATAAGCTTTGGTAAATGGAACAGTACGACTAACCATAGGAGAGCCCCCTGAAGAAGCAACTGGAATAAGAAGTGAACTATCAGTAACCCAAGCCTGTGCTTTAGCATACTTTTCGTATCGTTTATCAAGATTACTTGTCTCAGAAGCCGCATCATCCAAGAGCTTCTTGTATTCATCCAAGCCAACTTTTGCCACAACTTCAGGATCCTTGCCCTTTGTTATACCTAGATGTTTCAAGGCAGAACCCTTCTTAGCATCTAAAATATTGAGATAGGTTGCTGGATCTTGGTAATCTGGTCCCCAACCTGTTCCGTTCAAATCATAATCTTTTTGGGTTGGAACTTTAGCTTGAGAAGTAATACTTTCCTTCTCATTATCTGTCATTTGAAGAACATCTATAATCACATTCTCCGTTCCAAGCGTTTCTTCAATTGATTGTTTTAGCGAATTGGTTTGTTGCACCGCAACTACATCTGTCTGTTCTACTGGCACATCTAGATGAATCGGGAAACTCACTCCCTTAGCTTGCAATTCTGACTTCGCTTTTTCAAATGCAGACTTGGCCTTTGTTGGATTGTAAATTGTATCCTTACCATCTGTGAGAGTCACATCTTTCCACTGTTCTCCATATTTCAGTAGTTCATCCTGAGCCAACTGTCCGAAGGTCTTCCCAGCTACTTGAACGTAATTATCTGGCACTAGACTATTACGAATAATCTTATCCGCACCCTCTTCACCGTTTAATTGAGCTGTATAGGCGTGGCGATTGAAGGCAAAATTAATTGCTTGACGGAAATTTTTATTCAGCATGGCTTCTTTTGTAGAAAGCTTTTGTCCTTCATCTGTCTTGGCTGTTTTATTATATGATTGACGATTTACGTTAAAAGTAAAGTAATAACTAGTTGCTTCCTGAGGGCTATAAATAATCTGATCTCCATATTTCTCTTTGGTAGAAGCAAAACTTGAACTATTTGGGAAAAGTCTCGCTGTATTATATGCTCCTGTAGCGAAACTACGGATAAGGGATTCTTGATCTGATCCGTCATAGAATGTTAATTTTACATTATCAATCTTGACATTTTCCTTATCCCAATAGTTAGGATTTTTTTCATATTCAATCACAGATTTAGAAATCAAAGATTTCAAAAAATATGGACCATTGTAAAGAATACTTGATGGGGTTGGCGCTCCGTAATCCTTGCCTGTTGCATTCAAAAATTCTTCATTTACAGGGAGCATGGTTGCTGTTGTTACTTTAGAGTTCCAAAAACTTTCTGGTTTATTAAGGGTATATTCTACCGTATAATCATCAAGAGCTTTAACACCTACAGTTGAAAAATCATTGGTCTCACCACTAACATAAGCCTCCAAACCTTTGATTGATTTTTCAATCAAAGAAAGACCATCTGACTTAGCATCTGCTGCATGCTTCAGACCTGTAACAAAATCCTGCGCCTTAACTTCTGCATACTCCTCTCCTTCAGAAGTATACCACTTCACCCCCTTACGAAGTTTGTAAGTGTAAGTCAAACCATCGGTTGAAACAGTCCAATCCTCTGCTAAAGACGGAACAAGATTCCCATATTTATCATTCTCTAAAAGACCATCAACAACATTACCAATCACGTCAGAAGTAGAACTTTTACTCGTAACGCTATAATCCAAGGAAGACGGATCCACTGCATAAACATAAGAAAAGCTCCTCGGGGCATCTGCTTTCTTATCACTTTTACCACAAGCTGCCAAAAGAAGGGCCGCACTCAAGGTCACTCCCGCTCCTAAGAGCCACTTTTTCGATTGCATAAATAATCTCCTTCAAAATAGTATTTTCACTATTATACCCTATTTTATTATAAAAGCAAGAGCTTTTGACAGATTTTTTAGAAAATTCTAAAAAATCTATTTAAAAGAATTCTCTAAAAAACTTTTAGCAAAACCTCAAACTCTATAAGCTTGAGGTTCTCACTTTTTAGTCAGTCATTTCCACACAGAAAGCATCCCATGGAGCTAAGATTTGTTTTTCAAAGACTTCCTGAGCCACGGTGTTTTCAATCAAGACCGATTTGACGTTTCCTTCTACGGTCAAGTCTTGCTCTTCATTGGACAAGTTAGCCACAACTAGAAAACGACGGTCCCCATCTTTACGGATATAGGCAAAGACCTTGTCAGTTGTTTCCAAGAGTTCAAAGTTAGCTCGAATCAGCCAGCTATTCTCCTTACGTATTTGGACCAGTTTCTGATAGGTATAGAAAATAGAATCTGGATTTGCCAGCGCCACTTGAACGTTGATTGCTTGATAGTTTGGATTCACTGCCAACCAAGGTTGACCTGTTGAGAAACCAGCATTTTTGCTCTCGTCCCATTGCATAGGGGTACGGGCATTGTCACGACCAATGACACGGATACTGTCCATGATTTCTTCCATCGGAACACCTTTTTCAAGAGCTTCACGCGCATAGTTGAGGGATTCAATATCTTCTACTTGATCCAGCGTTTCAAACGGATAATTTGTCATCCCAATTTCCTCACCTTGGTAGATATAAGGTGTTCCTTTCATGAGGTGAAGTAAGATTACAAAGGCTTTGGCAGATTTTTCGCGGTATTCTTGGTCATTTCCCCAGATTGATACGATACGAGGAAGGTCATGATTGTTCCAGAAGAGCGAATTCCAACCGTCCTCAACTCCTAACTCTGTCTGCCATTTGTTGAAAATCTCTTTTAACTTAGCAATATTCAGTTCTTTTTGATAGTGCCATTTAGGCTGACCTTCCTGATACTGAAGACCGATATGTTCAAAATGGAAGACCATAGACAATTCTTGCCCCTTTGGATCTGAGTAGAACTTGGCAATCTCGGGCGTTGCTCCCCAAGTCTCCCCTACTGTCAAGAGATCCTTATCTCCAAAGGTCGCCTGATTCATTTCCTTGAGATAGGGGTGAAGCATAGGACCATTATTGACTACCTTCTCGTCAGGAATTTTCCCAATCATGTCAATGACATCCATGCGGAAACCACCAATGCCTTTATCAATCCAGAAGTTCATCATCTCATAAATTTTCTGGCGAAGTTTTTCATTTTCCCAGTTGAGATCCGGCTGTTTCTTACTGAAAAAGTGAAGATAGTATTGACCTGACTTTTCATCGTATTCCCAAGCAGATCCGCTAAAGATAGAATCTAGGTCGTTAGGCTCATTCCGCCAGATATAGTAGTCTCGCTCAGGGCTGTCAGGATTTTCACAGGCCTCTACAAACCAGGCATGTTCATCCGAGGTATGATTGACCACCAAGTCCATGATAATACGGATATCACGCTTCTTAGCTTCCGCGATCAGTTGGTCCATATCCTCCATGGTCCCAAAAATAGCCGCAATCGCTTGATAATCAGCAATATCGTAGCCATTATCATCCATCGGGCTGTCATAAACAGGAGAAAGCCAAATCGCTGTAATTCCTAACTTGGCTAGATAGTCTAACTTACTGGTAATTCCTGGCAAATCGCCAATTCCATCTCCGTTGCTATCCATAAAGCTCTTAGGATAAACTTGATAGACTACGGCATTGTGCCACCATTTTTCTTGCATCTTCTTACCTCATTATTTTAATAATCTGTAGTCTATGATAGCGCTTTTTAAAATTTTATGCAAGCGTTTGCCTAATCTTTTTGATTCCTTTTTTAACTCCATAGTTTCCTAACTGCCAATTTTTTATTATAATAGAGGTCAGAGGTAAAAAAATGAAAAAACAAGCTTTTAGTTCTGAACAATATTTGAATCTTCAACGCGACCATATCTTGGAGCGCATTAATCAATTTGACGGCAAGCTCTACTTAGAGTTTGGCGGTAAAATGTTAGAAGATTTCCACGCTGCTCGTGTCCTTCCTGGTTATGAGCCTGACAACAAAATCAAGCTCTTGCAAGAATTGAAAGAGCAGGTTGAGGTTGTGATTGCTATTAATGCTAGCAACATCGAACATTCCAAGGCACGTGGTGACTTGGGCATTTCTTATGACCAAGAAGTTCTTCGTTTGATTGACAAATTCAATGAATTGGGAATTTTTGTTGGCTCCGTTGTCATCACACAGTACGCTGGTCAACCAGCTGCAGATGCCTTCCGCAACCAACTTGATAAAAACGGAATTGATTCTTATCTTCATTATCCAATCAAAGGATATCCGACGGATATGGATCACATCATTTCACCCGAAGGAATGGGGAAAAATGACTACATCAAAACCAGTCGTAACTTGATTGTCGTAACCGCTCCTGGACCTGGTTCTGGAAAATTGGCAACGTGTATGTCCAATATGTACCACGACCAAATCAATGGCATCAAGTCTGGCTACGCTAAATTTGAAACCTTCCCAGTTTGGAATCTTCCCCTTCATCATCCAGTCAACTTGGCTTATGAAGCTGCTACAGCTGACCTTGATGATGTCAACATGATTGATCCTTTCCATCTTCAAACCTATGGAGAAACCACTGTCAACTACAACCGTGATATCGAAATCTTCCCAGTGCTCAAACGTATGTTGGAACGTATCCTTGGTGAATCTCCATACGCTTCACCAACAGACATGGGTGTCAACATGGTTGGTTTCGCTATTACAGATGATGAGGCTGCTATCGAAGCTTCTAAACAAGAAATCATCCGCCGTTACTATCAAACTGTTCTTGATTTTAAAGCCGAAAAAGTTGGCGAAGCTGCTGTCAAGAAAATCGAGTTGCTTATGAACGACCTCGGTATCACACCTGCAGACCGTAAGGTTGCTGTTGCTGCACGCCAAAAAGCAGAAGAAACTGGCGGACCAGCTCTAGCCCTTGAATTGCCAAATGGGGAAATTGTCACTGGTAAGAACTCAGAACTCTTTGGTCCTACAGCCGCTGCTCTTATCAACGCCATCAAGAAATCAGCTAACATTGCCAAGGAAGTAAAACTAATCGAGCCTGAAGTTGTTAAGCCAATCCAAGGTCTTAAAATCGATCATCTCGGTAGCCGTAATCCACGCCTACATTCAAATGAAATTTTGATTGCACTTGCTATCACAGCTACAGAAAATCCTGATGCTGCTCGTGCTATGGAAGAACTTGGCAACCTCAAAGGAAGCGAAGCCCACTCAACCATCATCTTAACCGATGAAGACAAGAATGTCCTTCGTAAACTGGGTATCAATGTAACCTTTGACCCTTACTACCAATACGACCGCTTGTATCGTAAATAAAGATTTCAACCTCTCCAACCTCGGAGAGGTTTTCTCTCTGCCTCAAGAGCCGGCTTTATGTTATAATGAAAGAAGAAAACTGAAAGGATTTACCATGTCAAAAGAAGTTATTGTTGAAAGTTTTGAACTTGACCACACTATTGTTAAAGCACCTTATGTCCGCTTGATTGGGGAAGAAACAGGGCCAAAGGGAGACATCATCTCCAATTATGATATTCGCTTGGTACAACCAAATGAAGACTCGATCCCTACCGCTGGACTTCACACCATCGAACACCTCTTGGCTAAACTCATCCGTACCCGCATTGACGGCATGATTGACTGTTCACCATTTGGTTGCCGCACAGGCTTCCACATGATTATGTGGGGCCGTCACACCAGTGCTGAAATCGCGGCTGTTATCAAGGATTCGCTCAAGGAAATCGCTGAGACTACTACTTGGGAAGATGTCCCTGGAACAACCATCGAATCTTGCGGCAACTACAAGGATCACAGCCTCTTTTCTGCTAAAGAATGGGCAAAACTCATCCTAGAACAAGGGATTTCAGATGATGCCTTTGAACGCCATGTCATCTAAACACAAAAAAAGGAACCAGTTTTTTTCAGCTGGTTCCTTCTTTTTTATTTTCAAAATCTTGATTTAGGCTTTTTCACGAATGACCAAAACACCATCTTCCATGTCAGCTTCTAGGTGTTTAGCATCAAGGTTATCCAAGTGGAAGTCTGTGACTTTGTCACGGATTTGTTGTTCAACCACACGACGGAGTGGACGGACACCCATGACTTCATCGTAGCCTTCCTCAGTCATGTATTCTTTAGCAGCTTCGCTCACTGCCAAGTCAATGTCTTTCTTAGAAAGCGTCTTGTTAACTTCAACCAACATAAGGTCCACAATCTTAGAAAGGTCTTCCTTAGTCAAGTGTGAGAACTCAATGACTGCGTTAAAGCGGTTGAGGAATTCTGGACGGAAGAATGGTTTCAAACGGTCCATCAATTCTGGCTTGTCCGCATCTTCTGTCAAGTTGGCTTCATAGCCAAATCCAGCATTTGAGGTCGCAATAATGACAGTGTTCTTGAAGTTTACTGTATTTCCTTGACCATCTGTCAAACGACCATCATCTAGAACTTGGAGGAGAAGGGTAATGACTTGAGGGTCAGCCTTTTCAATTTCATCCAAGAGAATGATAGAGTATGGATTGCGACGAACACGTTCTGTTAAGGTATTGCTATTGTCATCATAACCCACATAACCAGCTGTTGTACCGATTAGCTTAGAAACGGCTGTGCGGTCACTGTATTCAGACATATCCAAACGGATGATCGCATCCTTGGTTCCAAACATATCAAGCGCCAATTGCTTAGCAAGCTCTGTCTTACCAACACCAGTAGGACCTACAAAGAGGAAGCTACCGATTGGACGGTTACCTTCATCAAAACCAGCACGGTTACGACGGATAGCTTTTGCTACTGCTTCAACGGCCTTATCTTGACCGATTACCTTATCTTGCAAGCGATGAGCCATATCTTTCAGACGTTCGATGTCTGATGCTCCCATTTGTGATACTGGAATACCGGTCATTCGTTCTACAGACTCAGCCACATCGTTGACACTTGCAGTCACTTTCATATCTTCTGTGTGGTTTTCGATTTTCTTTTCCAATTCTGCGATGCGTGTTTTATAGTTTAGAGCTGCTTCAAAATCTTCTGCCTCAACTGCTTTTTCTTGCTTGTCTTTTTCTGCCTCAATTTCACGTTCAACAGCATGAACATCTGTTACTGGATGCTGAGCTGCCAAGTGAGCCGCCGTAACATCGACAAGGTCGATAGCCTTATCTGGCAAACTACGTTGAGGAATATACTGAACAGAATAATCCACTGCTGCTTTTAAGACTTCATCTGGCAAAATAACATTGTGGTGTTGTTGATAGAGATCACGAATTCCTTGAAGGATTTTAAAAGTATCCTCTGCTGAAGGAGCATTGACCTTGACTTCGTTGAAACGACGAGCAAGGGCTGCATTTTTCAAGATAGTATTACGGTATTCATCTTGAGTAGTTGCGCCAATCACTGTCAATTCTCCACGAGAGAGGGCTGGCTTGAGAATATCCGCAAGCCCCTTAGAACCACTGTCTCCACCAGTGCTACCAGCGCCGAGAATTTGGTGAATTTCATCAAAGAAGAGGATAATATTCCCTGCTTCTTTCACTTCATTGACTAAGTTTTGAACGTTTTCTTCAAAACTACCGCGGTATTGAGTCCCAGCCTCAAGACCTGAGATATCAATGGAAATAATTTCCTTATTCTTAATAGCAGCTGGAACATGACCGTTCACAATGGCTTGCGCCAAGCCTTCGACAACTGCTGTCTTACCAACACCTGCGTCTCCGACTAAAACAGGATTGTTCTTGGTACGGCGTGAAAGGATTTCAGATGTTTCTTGAATTTCCTTGTTTCGTCCGATAACAGGATCCAGTTTGCCCTCACGCGCTTCTGCTGTCAAGTTTCGACCTAGTTTTGCAAGGACACCATCTTGTTTCATACCTGACGTATGTTGTGGCATTTGTCCATCAGCTTCTGCATTTCCTGGTAATTGACCAGTTGCACGATAGTGAGCAAATTCCTCAGGTGTGACTTCGCGTCCATTAATCAAGTAACGGCGATTTTCAGAACTGTATCCTCGCATACCACCCATCAATTGGTTAAATAAATCATCCATGTTGTTAAAATTATTAAAGTTGTTGTTCATATTCTTTACCTCTTTTTGTTATTTATTATTACTGATATTGACTATCTTTGACCTTTGTTTTAAAAAATTTAGACTAGCTAAATCGCTACTCTACGTACTATTTCTGGTTTTTCTTTTTCAAGCAGGAGTAGACTATCTTTACTTCTGAAGATTTGTAGATTAAACATAGACCCCACCTCTTTCTATTTTACTTTAAATAAGTGTTCTAGTAAGGCTTTCATTTACCTTACGTTCATAATATACTACATTGGTCAGAAAAGGTCAAGTATTTTGACTTTAATTGACCAATATTTTTTAAAAAGCAAAAACACCCTGAAACATCAGGGTGCCATTCTTACATCAAATATAAAATTGCTAACGTTAAGAGACTTGCTAGAAGCCCCACTCCCCAGAAGAAGAAGTCGACCTTCCACTCGCTCCAAGGATTTCCCTTACCAGACAATCCTCCAAGTTCAAAATGGTGATGCACAGGCGTCATACGGAAAATACGTTTACCACCTGTCAGTTTAAAATAACTGACTTGCATCATAACTGAACTTGTTTCAAAGACATAAACAATTCCGATAATCAAGAGAGTCCATTCTTGGTGGAGGGCCATAGAGATAGCTGCCAACATTCCACCTAGGGCCAAACTTCCCACATCCCCCATAAAGACCTTGGCAGGCTTATGGTTAAAGACGAAGAAGCCGAGCAAACCACCAATCATGGCAAGAATCACTAGAAGAATATCCATCTGACCTTGCACATAGGCAATAACTCCATAGGCAGACAAACTAATCACAACGGAAATACTCGCTAAACCGTCAATACCGTCTGTCAAGTTCACTGCATTTGAAAAACCGACTAGCCAGAAAAGAGCGAAGATAATATAGAAAATCCCTAGATGAACTTGGTAGCCAAAGACTGAAAGCATATCGCCACCGCGCTCATAAAAAAGGTAGAAAATGACGCCACCTAAAAGCTGAAGAGCCAATTTCTGTTTGGGATTAAGGCCCTCATTGATTTTACGGAAGACCTTGAGGAAGTCATCTAAAAAACCGATTAAACCATAAAGAACCAAGATAAATAAAATCATACCGACATTATTGCTGAGTTGGTTACTAAATAAGGCAATAAAGAAGGCAACTAAAACAGAAGCAATTAAGAAAACCAAACCTCCCATTGTAGGAGTCCCAGCTTTTGCCTGGTGCTGTTTGACATCCTCATGCATCTGCTGGCCTGTAATTTGCGCCTTTCTATAAAATTGGATAAAGGCCGGAATTCCTACTAAAGTTAGTAAAAATGTCACAATTCCAGCACTAATAGAAATAAACATATTAGTCTCCTAAAGTTAATTTAATTTTTTTAATGTTTTTGATAGCTGTATTAGTCCGAACATCTTGCTTCTGAACGACGGAACCTGAACCTTCAAATTCCAGTTCAATATCCAACCATTTAGCAAAGGTCTCGGCAGTCTCTTTTTTCCAGCCATACATGTCTGGAATTTCTTCTACCTTATCCGATAAAAGGAGAACTTGTTGGTTTGGTGCAAGATTAGTCCCTTCTTCTACAGAAGTCTCTTTAATCTTTGTTCCAGTACCTACAACGATTGGTTGCACAATATTTCGGCGTAAGGCTTCCGCCAACTCACCAGGTGAAATATCCTTGATGCTAGGCATTGCATAAGAAGATTCTGTCGTAACTTTATCTAAATTCTTGGCTGGAGATTGAAGATTGAGAGATTCTTTCATAGCTGAAGCCCGCTCCAAGATTGGGTTGGCAAATTCTCCCAACTGGATACCTGAATAATGTTCAGGTTGTTGAACCGTTACATACAAGATAAAATCAGGATTTTCAGCAGGGTTCATAGCCACAACCGAGAAAATGTAGTTGGTAGAACCAACCAAGTAGCCTCCATTTTTCTCGTCAGCGATTTGGGCTGTACCAGACTTGAGGGCTACATTTTGACCTGGAACATTGACAGTTGCTTTTCCTGTACTATGATTGTACATAGTTCCATATGTAGGATCCGTTCCTACCAAGACCATGTGAGTACGAGTTTGGCTAGCTGCATCTTTCGAAACGGGATTTCCTACAATTTCTTTTTGAGATTTACGAACGGTTTGATCATTTGGATCATACAAGGCCGTAATAAATTTAGGCTCTAGCATGACGCCATCATTGGCAATGGCTGTAAAAGCACGTAGCATCTGAGTCTGCGTTACAGAAATCCCCTGACCAAATGCACTCATGGCAATATTGACAATATTATCTGCAGGCAATTGACCTGTATACTCATCAGTCAGACCAAAACGCGTCGGCACCCCAAATTTAAAGCGGTTTAGATAATCCAACCAAGTAGTATCTCCCATTTTTTGTTCAAGTAGACTCATTCCAACATTACTGGAGTGAGCGAAACCTTGTAAGAAAGTCATCATCCCACCAGTAGTCAAACCATCATTAACATCCCAATCTCGAATCGTCACATCCGCTATTTTTAATTCACTGCTATTGAAGTATTCTCCACTTGGGAAGGTATTATTATCAATAGAAGAAGCTAACGTCATAACCTTCATGGCTGATCCTGGTTCATAGTTACTTTGATAAAGAATATCACGCCAAACAAAGTCCTCAGTGATTCCTTCTTTAGTATCTGCATTAAAGGTAGGTCGTTGGGTGGTAGCGAGGATTTCACCGGTCTTTGCACTGACCAAGGTCGCGGTCATGTACTTACCTTTTACTTTTTCTAGAAAGGCATCCATCTGAGTTTCCATGAAAGATTGTAGCGGACTAGACAATGTTGTATAAACATCCTTGCCATCCACAGTTTGTTGCGATACCAGTTCTGTACCTGGTACGATATTTCCTACACGGTCTTTTTCATAGGTAATAATACCATCTGTCCCAGCAAGAATGGTATTTAAAGAACTCTCCAGACCAGAAGTTCCTAACAAACTCTTACTGCCATCCTCATTTTCATGAAGTTGGGCTAACCCAATAAAACTAGAAGCAAATTGTCCATTTGGGTAGCTTCTGTTAGGGCTAGTTGTAAAGTCAATTCCTTCCACACTAGCATCTTTCAAATCTTTTTTAATAGCCATCATATTGGCATAGGTAATCCCATTTCCTTTTGCTCCAAAGGAAACTTGAGTCAGATTTGGTTGAGACAGTTGCTCTTTCACATAAGCTTCATCCATACCCAAATACTTATGGAAGATTTCAGCTACCTTATTAAACTGCGAATCCTCTACATAAAGAATTTTACCCGTTGCTGACTTGTATTTTTTATCAATAACAGCATAGACGTTATAAGAGGTCGCATCTTCAGCGATAGGCACTCCATTTCGGTCATAGATAGTCCCGCGTTTGGCAGGTACTGTTCGAGTTGTTTGGTGAACTTTTCTAGCCTCTTTTACCAAGTCAGTACCAAATATATTACCTTTTGCGATAATATAAGCAAAATTGGCCAAAAAGAGGCCGAAAAGGGCAACAGCTAAAAAGCTGAGGTACTTGCCAACTATCCTACGGTTTTTTGCTGGAGACTTACGATTTTTTATCGCAAATCGGGTTATTTTTTCTGTCCATTTCATATCTTACTCCGCTGTTCGGATATTTTCATTATTCAATTTCAAATCTTTTTTATCTGCAATTTCTTTCAAGCGCTCGGAACGAATCAATTCATTCACTTCCTGCTTAGCATCATCGAGTTCTGTCTTCTTTTCTTCTATCTGAGCATTGATTTTTGTTAAATCACTTTGCACTTGCAAGAGTCGTGTCTGCATAAAGATAATGCTCACTGCTAAAACGAGAGCCGTAAAAGCGATGGAAAGATAAAAAGCCTTCTCCACACGTGAGAATTTTTTTATACGATTCTGCAAGAATTGACTGGTTGTTTCTTTCTTATCTACCATTTTTTCCTCTTACTTGTGAATTTTTCTGGCCACGCGCAACTTAGCTGAATGCGAGCGGTTGTTTGCTTCTAACTCTTCTGCACTTGGCAAGATGGGCTTACGGGATACCAATTCCATCTTGGGCTTGAGATCATCTGGGATGAAAGGCAAGCCTTTTGGAACTTCAACCGTTGAAGCTTCCTTGAACAATTGCTTGGTCAAGCGGTCTTCTAGTGAATGGAAGGTAATCACTGAGATTCTACCATCTAGAGCCAACATATCCATAGCCTGCTGGATAGATTCATCTGCAGCTCCCAGTTCATCATTGACTTCAATCCGAATAGCCTGGAAAATCTGCTTGGCAGGATGGCCCTTCTTCTTGAGTTCCTTGGCAGGTTTAGCCGACTTGATAATCTCAGCCAACTCAGTCGTAGTCTCGATTGGCTTGACTTCACGAGCTTGCTCAATCTTACGCGCAATCTGTTTAGAGAATTTATCCTCGCCATACTTGAAGAAAATTCGGACCAAATCATGATAGTCATAGTGGTTCACCACTTCATAGGCTGTCAGACTAGCATCCTGATTCATTCGCATGTCCAGTGGCGCATCCTTTTTATAAGAAAAACCACGCTCACGCTGATCCAGCTGAGGACTAGACACTCCCAAGTCATAACAAATTCCATCAATTTCCTGAACACCAGCTTCGCGCAAACGTGCCTGTAAATGACGGAAGTTATCCTTTATAAAAGTCACCATTCCCTTTTCAATGTAAGGAGCCAAGCGTTTTTGTGCGTTGTCAATGGCATTCTGATCCTGATCAAAGGCATAGAGATGGCCTTTTTCACTTAATTTACTTAATAAATATTCGCTATGGCCCGCTCCACCCAAAGTCGCATCAACGTAGATGCCGTCAGGCTTTACGTCGAGCATATCAATCGTTTCGTGGAGTAAGACCGTTACATGATGAAATTCTTTTGTCATATCTTATCTATTTTACCACAAATCCGACCAGCTTGCACTAGTCAGACAAATAGGTCAAATGTAAGTAAGATTTCTTTAAGAAATATGTCAAATATGCTTGACATCCACTCCGTAGAAGAATATAATATAGTCAAATATATGCGACACAAATCAGAAAGGAGAACAGATGAATCGTGTGAAAGAATTTCGCAAGGAACTGGGCATTTCCCAGCTCGAGCTCGCCAAAGATATCGGTGTCTCGAGACAGACCATCAACATGATTGAGAACGACAAGTACAACCCAACTCTGGAACTCTGTCTCAATCTCGCCCGCAGCCTCCAAACTGACCTCAACAGTCTCTTTTGGGAGGATGATTTTTAAAAAGGAGCCAACACATGAAAAAAGAAACCTTCACTGAAAAACTGATCAAGCGCACATACGGTATTTCTGATCCACTTGACGAATACAAACGACGCGAGGCAGACCGTATAGGTAACCAAGTCTTTATCTTCCTTTTTTATCTGATGATTTTCGGAAATCTTATTCCACTCCTTCTGGCCTATAAATATCCTCAGCTAGTGGCTCTGGTCTATCCTCCTCTGATTTTAGTGATTGCCCTCATCGCTGCTGGCTATGTCACCTACCAAATGAAAAAAACAGGGATTACAGCTATTGATCCGGATATGCTGAATGAGAAAGAAAGTAAGCAACTACACTCCCCAGGTCTTAAAGCAGGTTTGTTCTTTGGTCTATGGATGTTTTTTATAACTCCTCTTCTAAGTATACTCATAGGTGAAGGTCAGGACTATTTTCATTCTCTTCTCACTATAAGAAATGGTGTATCAAGCATTCTCGGTTCTATTTTCTTCGGAGCGAGCATACAGTTTCTCATCTCCCGTCGCATTGCAAAAACTAAGAAAGATCAAGATGAGGATTAGGAGGTACCTTATGAAATCACTAGTAACTTTACTATTCAGTCATATTTTTGTCAGCATCTTTATTACCTTCGTCCTGTTTTCTGGACATATTACGCGTCCTTTCTTGATCATTTTCCTTTTATTTCTTCCTTTGCTGAACAAGGGACAAATACTTCAGAAAATCCAATCCAAAAAAATACGCCTTCTAAACGTATCTCTCTGTTTTATTCTCGTATCCTTCCCACAACTTTTAAGGAGTCCTGCAGATTGGAGATACCTAGTATTTCTAACAACCTGTATCATTTTTAGCTTGATTTACTTCTATACTTTCTATCAACTCGTTAAAGAAGTCAATCAAAAACCACTCATTTAGGAGGTTACTAACATGAAAAAAGAAGACTTCACCACTCGCCTACTTCGAAATCTCTTTCACATTCAGGGCCCTTTTGATGAATGTCGACAAGAGATTATCTACAAGGCTTGCGCCCGTTCCATGGTCCAAATCGTTTATTCTTCCTTCTTTCTCTTCTTGTTTTATCTGTTATTTGGACGCTTCATAGAAGTGGTTCGCTATGCTATGCCTTATGTTTACTCTGGACTCATCTTTTTCATTACTTTAAAAACTCAAAGAGTCGTCAAAGAACTCCATCTGGAAAAAGATGACAAGTCAGAAATCATCCTCAAAACCTACAGCAAAGCCCAAATCAAATTCCGAAGCTGGGTTGTGTTTATTGGCATTCAGATTGGCTTCTTTACCCTACTCATCTTTCATAAAGTCTTCGTTCAGCAGATGTCCTTTTCAGATTTTGGGAAGTTGCTCATGCAATTTGATAAAAGTGGTCCTTTCCTAATGTACAGCCTGATTATCGGTAGCATTTTTGGAACCCTGACCTACGGATTTCTATCACTACAGGAGGAAAAAACTCCTAAAAATACCAAACAGAAGGAGAAAAGCAAGCAATGATCTCACTATACGATTTTTCAGTCTTGAACCAAGACCATCAAGAAACTCCACTAGAGACCTATCGTGGTAAGGTTCTCTTGGTTGTCAACACTGCTACTGGATGCGGTTTAACGCCCCAGTACCAAGGACTTCAAGAACTCTATGATCGCTATCAAGAACAAGGTTTTGAGATTTTAGACTTCCCTTGCAATCAGTTTATGGGACAAGCACCAGGCAGCGCAGAGGAAATCAACACCTTCTGTAGCCTACATTATCAGACCACCTTCCCACGTTTTGCCAAGATAAAGGTCAACGGTAAGGAAGCAGATCCTCTCTATGTTTGGTTGAAAGAACAAAAATCTGGCCCACTGGGAAAACGAGTCGAATGGAATTTCGCTAAGTTTCTTATCGGTCGTGATGGTCAGGTCTTTGAACGCTTCTCTTCAAAAACAGACCCAAAACAAATTGAAGAGGCGATACAAAACCTACTATAATTTCACAATCTCACTATTATTAGTTCTCCTTTAGCCTAAGAATAGTGGGATTTTTTGATGGGCTTTGACTTGAATAGGAAAACACCCCATGATATGAACCATGAAGTGTTGTAAAAATGATACATTCATAGCAGACAAGGCACTACTGACTGCTATTCTTGACTCCTGAATATGTATAGGTCCTATTTCTAGGACACTCTTTTTCCGTTACCACCCTAAAATAAAAGCTATGCTCCCGCCCATCCTTGGCATTTTCCTTGTTTAAGACAAAGTAGTTTTTCTGATTCATCGCCATGGTTCGTAGAATGTCATCAATCAAGAAAGTCAAGGGTACGTTCATGGCAGAGTATTTTTGAAAATCCTCTTCAAAATGAATATAGTTATCTGAAAAATAATCCATCTGCAGTTTGTTTTCATACAGCTCTTTTCTAGTCATAAACTACCTCCTCCCACAGTCGAATTTCGAGGACATCTGCAACCTCTATCAACCTATATCCCTCGTTTGTTCTAATAGATAGAGTCTGATGTGATAACTCTCTCACCTCACCGATGATGGTGATTTTCTGCTTCTTTTCCTTTACCACAAAACTTCCCTTAAGTTGGCCAACATAAAGCTGAGAAAGCAAGTGCAACTTCTCATCTGGAGTCAAATCCGTCGAAAAATCAACACGTTTTTTTTCTTCACTGAGCGAACTGGTGTGTTCTGAGAGGTAAAATCCCATCCACTTCTGCATACCTGGATCTTGATAATCTCGCGCAGATTGAAAAGGTAAATAAGAACGATCAATCATTTTAATCCATCTAATCCTCCAGCAGAATGTCCCCCAATCAGCTTGCTTCTGGCAAGACTCCTAGAGGCTTCTTCCAGTGCATTGGCCTTTAAGAGAGAAGTGAAACCAAATTGTTCCCTAATGGAGTCAATGGCCGTCTGGAGCCTTTCTTCTTTTTCTAACTTATCAACATCATCAAAGAGAGATAGCAAACCAAAGGACTCGTCTACAAATCCTGAATAGTTAACTCCAATACTTCTAACCGCTCCAGAAGTATATTTGTTCTGAAATAACTTCAAAACATAATCCGTTAAGACAGCTGTATTATTGGTCGGTTCGACCTTCATTTGTGTGTGAATAGACGACCTGACCTCCTGTTTAGAGAAACCGACATAGATAGAGACAAGGGTTGTTTTCTTGCCAGACCTTCTCAATCTAATAGCCACCTGCTCCGCCATTTCCCGGAGAATAATTTCAATATCCCGTAGCTTCACGTAGTCTCTCGGCAAGATTTGAGAATTTCCCAGGCCCTTGGATTTGGCTTTATAGGGCTTATGAACATTGCTCTCATCAATTCCGTTAGCATGAAACCACAAACGAAGACCAGCCTGACCCAGAACTTTCTTTAGCTGGTCGGGATTGCTGGTTGCCAATTCCTTGATGGAAAAAATCCCCAGAGCATGCAAGCGTTTCTCCATCCGCCTGCCAATCCCCCAAAAATCCGTCATCTTAGGAATGGACCAGACCTTCTCTTCCACATCCTGGTAAGACCAGTTAGCCCTCATGGTCGGAGTGTGCTTAGCCTCATTATCCAGAGCCAACTTGGCCAGTAAGGGATTGGCATTGGACATACCTACTGTAGAGTAGATTCCTGTCTGCCTCCAAATATCCCTCTGAATACGAGCAGAAAGCATATCCAGCTTGTCTTTGCGAGAGAGACTCTTGTCTGGGATGAAATAGTTGAGCGAACTAGTCAGGTCAATAAAGCCCTCATCGATAGAGTAAGGATAAATATCATCTGGACTGCCATAGTTTTGAAAGATTCGCTGGATTTCCATATTGACTGCGATGTACTCATCCATCCTGGGTGGCACAATCAAGGTCACTTGAGCCCAATCTTCGATGTAGCGAACATAGTCTGAGTCGGTAGGTAGCCCTTGCTTTCTAGCATTATAGTAGGAAAATTTACGGGTCTTGATATCAAAGGGCAGATCATAGGCCCGACCAACATTTGACTTGCCAAAAATCTTCTTAAACAGGGGAGAGGAGGCTAGGATAAGACCAGTTGAATTATCCGCGCGACTCATGACACAAAGCGAAGTCTTCAGCGGATGCAAGCCCCTTTTCACACACTCGACACTGGCATAAAAGGATTTCATATCGACAAAGGCAATGTCACTTTTGGGCTCTCTGGAATAATCAAAGTAGCCCATTGGCTAGCCCTCCATCGGCACAAAGTTCCCAACGATAATCCCCACAATCCGAGGATCTTCCTCATAGGAGATGAAAATATCCTTGTATTTAGGATTGATAGAGACCAGACGCAATCCATTCTCCTCTCGATAGACCCGTTTGATATAGGTCTGGTTGTTGCAAACCACTGCATAAACCGCCCCGTCATAGTCAAATCCTGTCTCTCGAATCAGAGCTACTGAACCATTTTGGTATTTAGGTTCCATGGAGTCCCCAGACACCCATGACGCAAAATCATGAGCCAACTCCTCATTAAAGTAAACCGTATCAAAATTCTGATCATCGTAGACTGAAGCCCCAATCCCTGCTGACATGCGTTCATAAACACGGTACTCGTAGAGGCGCTCTGGCATAGCTGTCACTTTCTGGGCTTGCTCCTCTTGAGATAGGTTGCGAGCATAGAGAACAACCTTCTCCTGCCCTTGCTTGGAGAGGCTATGGTAGAGACGGACAATCTCGATCTGAGTAAAATATCCTTTTGGTACTTTTAAAATATTCTCTAGCTGAGCTACCTTCTCCTTGGACGGTTCCTTGACTCCACGTTCCCAAGCCGAGTAAGCCTGGAAACTAATCCCAAGTTGCTCTGCAATTTCCTTCTGTGTCAGTTTTAACTCTTTCCTCCGAGCCTTTAATTTTTCTGGCTGATACATACTTCACCTCCTATTATAGAACCTTATCTTAAATGATTTTCCTTAGAAAAGCTAATCTTTAGTTGAGTCACTTTTACAACTCAACCAATTTGGTTTAGTTTTATTATATAAAAAAAGTAGACAAATGTCCACTAGGAAAAACAGAAACATCGTGAGTTTTATACTCAATGAAAATCAAAGAGCAAACTAGGAAACTAGCCGCAGGCTGTACTTGAGTACGGCAAGGCGACGTTGACGCGGTTTGAATTTGATTTTCGAAGAGTATTAATCAAACTAAAAGGACCTAGCCCTATACAATACAGAACTAAATCCTTTGAATAAATAATTGATCTAACTTTTAAAATCCCTACAGAAATTCCAGTTTTTCTCTATTTGATACCAGACATTAGTTTTTCAATACGCGGAACGTAGAAGAGTAAGATAATACTGAATACAATCGTAATTCCTCCAACAATTCCATAGTAAGCAACTTCAGTTTCGCTTGTATAAAATTTTACAATTTGAGCATTGATAGCTTGGGCAGCTGCATTACTCAAGAACCAGATAGACATCATTTGTGCTTGGAAGGATTTTGGTGCTAACTTAGTAGTGACTGATAGACCAATCGGCGAAATCAGCATTTCCCCTACAATCACAATAGCCCAACTCATAATCAACCAGAGAGGGCTGACCTTAACATCTGTCCCAAAGAGCATCCCTGGTAACATCATCCACAAGAAGGATAAACCTGCAGCAAATAAACCGTAAGCAAATTTCTTAGCAGAGGATGGTTGCTTTTTACCCATTTTCCCCCACAACCACGCAAAAATCGGCACATAAATCATAATGAAAAGGGGATTGATACTTTGGAAAAAGCTAGATGGAAAATGAATCTGATTCCCAAATACATTAAAGTAAAGTTGAGTTTGATCATCCGCAAATAGAGCGAGAACAACAGAACCCTGTTCCTCAATAGACCAGAAGAGTACTCCAGCGATAAATAAAGGAATGTAGGCAAAGACTCGGGATCTCTCAGTAGCAGTTATTTTCTGACTAGATAAAATTTTGAAGAAATAGTAGATTGGAATGATTACCGCAATCACTGTAAAGATATTAACAATCATATCCACGTTAAACTGGTTAGTAAAGACTAAACCTATAACCACAAGAATAACCATGACAAGTGTAATCAGCAAGCGTTTAATCAAGGTCTGCTGGTCCTTCTGTGAAAGTGGATCAGTGGGGTAAAGACTTGATTCAGGCAGGTATTTCTTCCCATCTAAAACGTACTTCACCAGACCAAAGAACATCCCAATGGCAGCTAATGAGAAACCTAGATGGAAATTGACTTCCTGACCTAGATAACCCACTAGATAAGGGGCAACGAAGGCACCTAAGTTAATACCAAAGACAAAGATACTAAAACCTGCATCCCGTCTATCATCCTCTTTCTCATAAATTCCCCCAACCATATCTGAGATATTGGGTTTTAAAAATCCAGTACCAAAGATAATCAAGGCAATAGAAAGATAGAGAGCCACTTGTCCAAAAGGTGTTGCCAAAGCAATATGCCCTAGCATAATCAAAATACCACCGTAAAAGACAGTCTTACGACTTCCTAAAATACGGTCACTGACAAAACCACCGACAACCGAGGACAAAAATACCAGCGAGCCATAAATCGCCATAACCGATGCAGCCGTGGTCTTATCCATCCCCAACCCACCATCTTGCACACTATAGTACATATAGTAAAGTAGGATAGCTCGCATCCCATAGTAAGAAAAGCGTTCCCACATCTCTGTAAAGAAGAGGGTGGACAAGCCCATAGGATGTCCAAAAAATGTTTTCTGTTTTTCCATATATATTCTCCTTTAACGATATAATAATTCATTTTACAGAATTTTCAAACAAATGTCAAACAAATCCTGTTTATTTTAGAAAATTTTCTGAAAAAATCACACGTCTCATACTTAATTCCACCATAAAAATCCATTTCAGACTAACTTTCACTTCGGTCAGGCAAGTGGAAGTTACTTTGAAAAATTACCTTTAAAAATTTGCTCTTGTTTAGTTTAAAAATGTTTTAAACTTTGAAACATACTTATCATATCCTTTCCTCTTCAGTAAACAAAAAACATCCCTATGCCAAACTTGTAATTACTACAATACAAGCCAATAAGCATAGAGATGTAAAACTATTACACATTAAAAAATAATAATTAGTAATTAGTAATTAAAGAATAGAAATTGTGTACGAAATGTCTCAATTAGTTTTCGCTAGTAAATATCATTTCCAACAAACGCCCTCTCAATTCCTTATCCTGATGATGCAAGATATTCATTAACTCATGAGAATTTTTGGCATTGATGAATTGATTTAATAATCTATCTTTTAATTCATATGGAAGAGAAGCCGTCTTTAGTAGTCTAAAAATTTCATCATTTAGAGATAGCGTTTTATTATCTTTACATTCAAATCTAGCTGTATCATTCTTATTTGGCAATTCAATCATAGACACATTCGTTCCTTTAAAATGAATTCTATGCCTTCTATTGCTTGGAACGATACTAGAATCTCCTTGTAATGTTAACTCTACCATCCCCATTTCCCAGTCGATTGATAATCTTGTTTTATATCTTTGACCATTTTGATCTTCAATCATTTCAAAAGAATGTTGTTTGCCTGGGAATACATACCAATCTACAACTTTAGGTAAATCAACACCCATATCTATCTCAGAACCAACCAAGGGAATGATTGCACCACTTTTTGCAAACACAGGTATAGTCGAAATATCTCTATAAACACTCAACTTCATACCACCTGTGTATTTTTTCTCTGAAAAGAAATCATACCATTCACCTTCAGGGAACCATACATCTACTTTTGCAGATTGGAATGCCAAATCCATCTTTTCTACAATGGGAGCCACCATCAGTTCTGTTCCAAAAAAGTATTGATTTGGGACATTATAGCTCTCATCATTCTCTGGGTAGAAATAATACATTGGGCTGATTAATGGGGCACCTTCCTCGTGTGTCTTTACATTCATAGTATATAGATATGGAATCATCTGATGTCTCAAACGAAGGTATTTCTTCATAATCTTAGATGTTGTTTCTGAAAAAAACCAAGGTTCTTTACTATTAAAGGGACTTCTAGAACTATGTAAGCGAGTAATCGGACTAAAAACGCCAAACTGTAGCCATCTGGTTTGTAGCTCTTCGTCATAATCCCCTAGCATGTGTCCACCGATATCATGACTCCACCAACTATAACCGATATTAGATGCTGTCGCTGTAAAATAAGGTTGAAATCTTAAGGAATTCCAACTAATAATGGTATCTCCTGAAAAACCAACAGGGTATCGGTGACTACCCGGCCCTGCATATCTTGATAAAATCAAACCACCTTCTGCATTTTTACAACTATCCTGATAATGATAATGGTTTAAAAGCCACAGTGGATCCAACATGCCTTGAGTCCCCTGTTGCCAGTCAATCCACCAAAAATCTACTCCCTGCTTTTCTAGCTCATAATGAACATCTTTAAAGTAGGCTTCCCTAAAAGAGCGATTAAAAAAATCAAAAATAGCAGGTTCTTCTAATTCTACATTTAACCCTAATCGTTTGGCAACGCGAGGATAAGCTTCTTCATAAGCCCGTATACCATCAGCAGGATGGACATTTAAAGAGAGTTTTAATTTTCTATCATGAAGTTGTTGCAATAACTGTTCTGGATTAGGTATTAAGTTTTTATTCCAACTATATCCTGTCCACCCACTTCCAAAACGGGCTGGAATTTCAGTTATATGCCAATCCATATCTAACACACCGATAGATAATGGAATTTTCTCTGTTTTAAATCTGTCTATTAAATTCAAGTATTCATCTGACGTATATGGCCAATACCTACTCCACCAATTTCCTAAAGCATATCGTGGCAACAAGGGTGTTGAACCAGTCAAATGGTAAAAGTCTCTGATTGCTCCTCTATAATCATGCCCATAGGCAAAGAAATACAGGTCAATTTGATTTTCTCTCTCAATATAACCAGACTGCTCATCCCAAATAAATCCTTGAGAATCATCCAATAAGGCTATACCATTTCGGCTAATAATTCCATCTTCTAATGGGATTGCTCCATCTGCCTCATCCAGAGTCCGAGCTGTTCCTTTTAACGTTTCAATAGATTCACCAAAATACCAGCGACTACCATATACGGCAAAATTTCCTTTTAATTCTATAAATAAATTTTCGGCGTTAAATTCTCCTTTATTAAAGTGCAGATGAAAATAGTCCGTCATAATATCTAGTACGTTTGATGTCTCGATATAATCTAACGAAACTTGACCAAAATCTCTATTATAGATAAGTTGTGTCGTTCTATCCTCAAAACTTCCAGTTTGAGAGTATTCTAACCTTACTAACTTGTCTGTTAATACAGAGATTCGATAAAACTCTCCCTTAAAAATTTTCAATTTGTTTCCCTCCTTTTAGTAAATTTCTTTACCTTATCAAACATTTTATTTGTTATCGTTACATTCATCAATCCGCAAAAAGCAAATCCCCCAAATGTAAATACGTAAATAGCTGTTAAAACTCGTTCTGGACTACTAAAACTCATATACAGTATAGAAATATTAAATAAAACCAACATGATAGCTTGTATTGGATTTAAAATACAAATTAATACGCTATTTACAATACTATTTTTTAGATTATCTTTAAATAAACCAATATAGGGAAAAATAACACTCATCAAAAGTATTATAACAAATAAAAAGGGCAACACTAACAATAAACTATACTCTGAAAATAAACTTGAATAGCCCCAAAGACAATAGTTCACATATAAAAGTAATTCTATTAGGAGGATAAACAACCAAATAAAAGTTGACTGTTTAAAATTTTGTCTAAAGATCCGAAAATAATGATAAGCAATATCGGTATCTTTACCTTTTAAAATACGATACCACATTGTCGTAAGAGAAGTTAGTGATGCCCCAATTGTAACTATTGGAATACAACTCACAATAAATAGAGTATTTAAAATAATTAAATCTGTCAAAAAAGTTAAAATTCTAACTACTTTTCCATCTAATGAAAATAATTTTTGCATAATATATTCTCCATAAAATCAATCGTCTTAACTCTATATTTTAGAATGTCAGTTGCACAAAAATATTACCTAAATTATTTAAAAAACATTTCCAAATTTCTTTAAAAATTAGAATAAAGGAAGCGAGATAATTTGACGTTATCAGTCTCGCTTCCTGTAATTAGCTAGTCCCTTGTTTATACAACCAAGAGTTCATATAAAGTATTACTCTTTGACTTCTTTTTGGTAACGATTATATGCTTCCTGTTGAATCTTCATAAATTCGTCCAATCCCATATTCTTAAGAGTTTCTTTGTATGAGTCCCATTCTTTTTCTATGCCACCTTCAACTACCCATTTAGATGCTTGTTGTTTGACATAAGATTCAATACTCACATAGATTGATGATAATTTGTTAAGTTCTTCTTGTGAATAAATCACATTAGGGTAAGCTGGCAACGCAAATTGTTTCAAATCTTGGTCCATCTTCAATTTCAATCCATCACCTTGTGTTTGATCGATTTCTACGCGACTATTGATATCATCGCTTACGTATTTAGGACCAAAATCTCGAAGTGAATTAATCCATGCCCATCCATCAGCTGATTTACCATCTTTAGGAGGTAACACTTTAAACTTATCACCATTCTTTTCAGTAGCTATTCCAAATGATCCATAGAAATTCTGAATACTTGCTTCATCTGTATATAATTTATCCAACCATTTCAATAATTTAGCAGGGTTTTTGCTCTTATTTGTAATCAAAATTTCATTTCGACCATAGTTGTAATGATCTGGATCAGAAAAGACATATTGTTTACCATCCATACCTTTTAAAGCAGGTAGAGCAATATATTCACTTGAATGTAAGCCAAACGTTGCATCTGCTGTCCAACCACTAGAAACACCTACTCTAGATACTCCCTTATCCATACGTTTTGCTACACTCATAGAGGTATCTTCTGTAAAGATTTCCGGATCAATCAAACCTTTTTTATAAGATTCGTGCATTGCTGCAATCCCTTGTTTATAACTTTCCTCTGTACGAAGGTAGACTGGTTTCCCATCTTTTACAGACATTTCATATGTATTATCTGCCCCTAAACGATTATTGAACGGAAGAATATATGAGAATGTTGGATCAAAGTTTCCTGCTCCGAATGGAATTTCATCAGAAGCGTCTCCATTTCCGTTCGCATCTTTATCCTTAAATTCTTGTAGTACTTTTACTAAATCATCATAAGTTTCTGGAACCTTTAATCCTAAATTATCCAGCCACTTTTTATTAATAAATAGCTGATTAGCTACAGTAGGACGCATCGGTAATTTTTTAGGTAGACTGTAGATATGACCATCTGGTGAAGTAATCATAGCTTTAATCTTAGGTTCTTTCTCCATAGCCTTAGTTAAATTTGGCATGTTTTCTTTGATTAAATCTTCCAATGGAATAAATAAAGATTGGTTCTGAGCAATTTCTGAATCTGTAAAAGCATTTGAACCTAAAAATGCATCTGGTAAATCTCCACTAGCAACCAACACAGATTTCTTATCTGCCCAATCTGCAGCTACAAGTGTATCCCATTTAACATCGATACCTGATTCTTTGGCAGAATCAGTTAGAAAACCTTTATGATAATCTTCCCCCCAGTCAGACCAACGAACAGTTGTGATTTTATAAGAATCTTCTCCAGACTTATCATCCTTATTCGTATTATTAGAATTTGCACAGGCTGTTAAGCCAGCAAGTGTAACTGTTCCTAAGAACAAATATGTAAATGATTTATTTTTCATGTTTTTCTCCTATTCTTTCAACGCGCCAATCATTACGCCTTGATTAAAATATTTTTGAACAAAGGGATATAGCAACATTATCGGAGCGGTTGAAATAACAATTGCTGCATATTTCATCATATCGGCTTTGATACGAAGATCTGATGCCACTTCTCCTGTTGCTTGCGATTGTAACATTTGATTACTAATTAGTAAACGTCGTAAAATTAATTGCAATGGTTGTAAATTTTCATTCGTTAAATAAATTAAAGCATTAAACCACGAATTCCAAATACCAACTGCAGTCCAAAGTCCAATAACTGCTATAATAGCTTTTGATAAAGGAACGACTATATTAATAAAATAACGAATTGTACCACATCCATCAATTTGCGCAGCCTCCCACATCCCGTCTGGAATACTATTATTAAAGAAAGTTCTAGCAACAATAATATTGTATGATGAAACTGCAAAAGGTATTACCATTACCCAAAATGTATCAATCAAGCCTACATTCTTTACTGTTAAGTAGGTAGGAATCAAGCCACCTGATACAAACATAGGGATTATGTATAGAATACTCATCCACTTTCTACCAACTAATTCTTTTCTAGATAAAGCATAACCAGCTGGAATATTGACTACTAAAGCAACTAAGGTCCCAACAACAGTATATAAAATTGTATTTAAATAGCTACGTAAAAATAAAGGTTGTTGAATAAGACGTAAATATCCATCTAATTTCCATTCTCTAGGAATAAACCATACCTTTCCATTTGCAACATCTGAAGGATTACTAAAAGATGCAATCACTACAAACCATAACGGATAAACAATTAACAGGATAAGGAAAATTGCTAAACCATAGGTAACTATATCAAATAATAATTCAGAGTTTGTTTTTCTTGATTTATGAAACCATTTCACCTTGAGCACTCCTTCCTTTAAAAAAGACCCGTTCTAGTATATCTTTTCGAGAACCAGTTAACAGATAACAAAATTATTAGATTGACTACGGTGTTAAATAACCCTATAGCTGTCGAATAACTATACTGAAAGTTCACCATACCAACTTTATAAACATAGGTCGAAATTATCTCACTTCCTGCTAAATTAAGTGGATTCTGTAGTAGTAACACTTTCTCAAAACCTACACTTAATAAACTACCTGCTCTTAATATTAGTAAAATCATAGCAGTTGGCAAAAGTAATGGTAATTCTATATGCCTAATTTTTTGTAATCTAGAGGCACCATCCATAGTTGCAGCCTCATAATATGTAGGATCAATTGCAGAAAGCGCTGCTAGATAAATAATACTATCCCAACCAATATGTTGCCATACATCACTCCAAACATAAACACCTGCAAAATTACTAGGTTTTGATAAAAAATCTGGAATAGTAATTCCAACAGACTTAAATACATTCGCTAACAAACCACTAGTAGGAGATAAAAATAAGATAATCATCCCACACATAACCATTGTAGAGATAAAATGGGGTAAGTAAGTTGTCACTTGAAATATTTTTCTAAATTTCCCAACTCTTAACTGATTACTAATTATAGCTAGTATAATAGGCAAGGGGAATCCTACTACAATACTATAAAGTGAAATTTTTAATGTATTGAACATAGTTGTCCCGAATTGGAATGATGAGAAAAACTGAGTAAAGTACTTAAATCCTACCCACTGACTAGCAAATATCCCATTGGCTGGTGAATAGTCTTTAAATGCAATAATTAGTCCCAACATGGGAATATAGG
>NZ_RJOH01000011.1:0-63276 GCF_003942995.1 Streptococcus mitis
TTTGATTATATATAACTTTTCGTCTATACTTAGGGGTGAACACAATGTGATACTTACAGTGCCACTTTGTGTGCGATAAACTATGAGCCTTTTGTGCCATATTTTTCTCCTTTCGCTTTACAATTGGCTTGAACACCTTTATTGTATCGCGTTCGGAGTTTTTTTGGTATAACCTTCGACGCGCACCCGCATAGCGGGTGGTTTTTTTGTCTCTCACCTAACGGAGCGAGACGGACTAATAGTCACATAATCAAAGAGCAAACTAGGAAACTAACCGCAGGTTGCTCAAAGCACTGCTTTGAGGTTGCAGATGAGACTGACGAAGTCAGTAACCATACCTACGGCAAGGTGATGCTGACGTGGTTTGAAGAGATTTTCGAAGAGTATTAAAATTCAAATTCCGCAAGAACATCCTGCCCACTTGTGACCAATTTTGCACCTTCTTGAATCAAATGATGGCAACCGTCTGATAGTCCATCTAAAATGCTACCAGGAATAGCAAAAACATCACGCCCTTCTTCCATTGCTCTCTCACAGGTAATGAGACTACCTGAGCGCATCTTAGCCTCTGCTACAATCACACCTCGACAAAGTCCAGCAATGATGCGATTACGGGCAGGAAAATGAAATTTTAGAGGTTGTTCACCAAGTCCATATTCACTAAGAATCAGATGGTCATTGCCGATGTAGTCTTGCAAACGTTTATTGGCTTTAGGATAAAACACATCCAGTCCTGTTCCAATCACTGCAATGGTTTTTCCGCCATTCTGAAGAGCTGCCATATGAGCTGCTGTGTCAATGCCCTTGGCTAATCCACTGACGATAACCAGTTCATTTTCCAAGCCCTGAATGACTTTTTCAACTGACTTAGCTCCCTGTTTGCTACAAGCACGACTACCTACAACCGCTACTTTTGGAAATTTCAAGAGATCCAGATTTCCCTTGTAAAATAAAAGCACAGGTGCATCATATATTTCACTCAAATCCCAAGGATAACAGTCATCTAAAATAGAGAAAGATGGAAATTTTTGAAACTCCTTCTCCAAATGCGCATCGTCTATCTGAAAATAACGTTCCATAAAAACAGCTGGATTTCGACAACCTGATATATCTGCAATATCACCCAACAAAAGCTCCTGATCGACATTTTCACCATATTCTAGGACCTTCAAAACCTGTTGATTGGTCAAACCCGATTTTTTTAACTTATAGATTTCATAGTTTGTGATTTTCATAAATATCTCCATTTCTTTTTCTATTCATCTATTTATTCGTAAAAAATCAAAAAAACATCCGACTATTTTAGCCAGATGTTGGAATCTTTAATTTTCGTTTTTAAGAATTTCTTCTAATTTATGGTAGTCTTGGACACTATCGATCTCATAGATGCTATTGCCTTCTAATTCTTCAACATAGACATCCAGTTCTTTGATATTATCCTTAACCATATTGTCCCAGTAGAGATCAACAAATTCACCACTTGCATAAGCCTTGTCGATAAAGCTGACAATCTTTTCTGCAGTTGGAGCGTCCCAGAAGGATACACCACTAAGGATACGACCAGCCTTGCTATCAACAGTAATGTCTTGAACCTTATAGTCATCTCCATAGACCAAGAACCATTCGTTGGTACAATCTTCACGATAGACACTAAAATAAGTCGAACGAGTCAAATCATTACGGAACATATTTTTAAAGAGATAATTATCGGCATCAATAACATAGCTATTGGCCAATTCTTCTTTTACAAGATAGAGAGAGTAAAAGTTATTGTAGTCAGCGTATTTATCATTGAAGACGAGGCGAACACCATATTTTTCTTTCAAATAATCGAATTGTTCTTTAAGGTAACCAACAATGATGATGATTTCATTGATTCCTTTTTCTTTTAAAAACTCAATTTGGTATTCAATCAAGGGTTTTTGATTAACCTGAACCAAGGCTTTAGGGGTATTTTCAGTCATAGGACGCAAGCGAGTTCCCAAGCCCGCTGCTAAGATGATGGCTTTCACACGAATCTCCTTTATTCTTTAATAATAATATAAACTCCAGCAATAACGACAAGTGACGTAATAATTGTCAGCATATCTAGCGGTGCACCCAAGAAAACAACTGCAAACAAGACAGTCCAAACTACATAACTCACGTTAAGACCTGTAGCCTTGGCTGGTTGCAAGCGATTGATAGCGATATAATAAGCCAAGTAGGAAATCATATCAAAGGCTGCAAAGACAATCATAAGACCTAACAATTGTCCATTGGCCACTTCTGCAAATGACTGATGAGAGAAGAGCACAATCACAAGATAGGACAAGAATGAAGTCACTTGACGGATTAAGAGGGCTTCGATTTCACTCAATTCACTTTCCATGGCAAAGGAGCTAAGGACACTTTCACTCCCCCATGCAATGGCACAAACCAAAGCACAGAGAATCCCAATGTAGAAGGAATTGACCTGTTCAACCTTATAGGTCTGAGCAATAATCCCTGCAATAATCAAGACAATACCAAATACAGTATTTTTTGAAATCTTGTGCTTCAAAAAGAAGAAAGCCAATAAAACTGAAATCGCAGGGTAAATAGCCGATACAGATGAAGCTAAGGAACTTCCGATATACTTAACCGCATAAAGATTGGCCTGCATACCAATAGGGCCTGCTAGCAAGGCTCCGATGATAACACTAACATTGCGAATATTTAAGAAAATTGAGAGACGAACTTTTCCTTCTTTTACCAAAAGAAAAGCTAGTAAGATAAAGATACTCAAGAAATCGTGAGCAGCAGCCACCACAAAGGGTGACAAATCTGTAAAAATCGAAAAGATATAAGCACTAATCGTTAGACCTAAACCCCAGAAAATACCTGAGAGTAGACCAAAAGAAACTCCATTTTTATTTTTCATCTGAACCTCCATAATATGACAAACCTTTAACAGCTCTTTGGTAACGATTCACACCATAGTGACCAAAATCTGCGCCTTGCTCTTCCTTATAGACAGTCCATAAACTCCAAATAGCATCTTGCAAAATTTTATAGATGGCAATCTTTTCACGAGAGACAGGTGTTTGCTCACTCTCATAGTGAGATAAGAAAGCTTCTTCCTCTTGGGGAGTGAATTCGGACTCTAAAAAGAGGGCTGCTAAATCCCACATTGGATCATTCATTGATGAATATTCCCAGTCAATCAGATAAAGTCGTCCTTGAGGTGATTCGATAAAGTTTTCAGGCACCAAATCGATATGACAAGATTTTCTGTCAACACCTAAGTCAGCCAGTCTTTTCTCTAAGGAAAAGACTTCTTCTCGAACTGCTTCATAGTTAGCATAAGGGATTTTTTCTTCAATCAAGGATTCGTATTTTTTGATTTCTTCAAAAGGAGCAAATTCTCCTCTTAATTCCTTGCCAGAAGCATGAATAGTTTGTAAAATTGGAGCAATTTTATCAAATTTGGTCTTGATTGACGTTGAATCAAGCGTAATCGCAGATTCGATATACTCATTTACTTTGATACCAGCTTCAATATCAAAAAGATAATTTTTTACATCTAAGTCTAAATCCTTTAGTAACTCAAGATTGTACTTTTCATCTTGTCGATTGATAAGCTTTTCTGTCCCTTTACCAAAGAATTTAACAATGTATTGCTTATTTGTTGTTTTGACCAAATAGTTTTGATTGGTCATTCCCCCTAGCTGTTCAACACTGAGGACTTCCTCTTCTTCACTAAGTAGGGAAGAAATTTTCTCTTTAATGATTTTCTCCACAATTAACCTCCAGTTCTTATACTTCCCACTTAAACACGGTTTTAAAGGCTGTGTTTAAATCGGTTGCAAAGACACGGTGAATATCTTTAATTTCTCTTACAGGTTCTTCTAGATAAAGGATATTTTTAAGACGATTGGCAAATTTCTTGACTTCCATCATTTGGATTGCATTTTCAAAATCGATGCGACCAGAACGAGAGGAACCAACTAAGAGCAAGCCCTTTTCTAAGGCATCGCGAGTATTGAGATTGACTTTATATTCGCTAACTCCCATCATGAGAATCGTTCCTTGAGGACGAATATAGCGAATCAAGTCATTAATAGCTGGTCCAGTACCATCACCACCACAACACTCAAAAGCATGGTCAAAGGCCAAATCTTCAGGAATATTATCAGTAATATAGCATTCTTTGGCAAAAGAGAAGAGTTCCAACTTTTCCCAATGACGACCAATAACCACGATCTCTGCTTCTGGCAAAGTATAGTTGATAATATTGGCAACCACAAATGCTAAACTTCCATCTCCGATAACGGCGATTCGGTCCCGCTTGCTATGAGCAAGGGTCAATAGGCGATTCATGGCATGCATACCGACACTGACAAACTCTGTAATGGCTGCAACCGTATCTTCGATAGAATCATAAGCCACCACACGATCTTTAGGGAGAGAAACAAACTCTCTCATAAAGCCATCAAAGCCACTAGACAAGAAATGGGTCCCTGTCATGTAGTTTTCATAGAATTCTTCATCACTCTGCATAGGTGGCTGATTAGGAATCATGACAACTTTTTGCCCAACCTCATAGGTTCCGGTCGGGTCAGAAATAACGGTTCCACATGACTCGTGAATCATTGCCATTGGAAGCTTTTTATTCAAAATCTTTGGATCACGTTTTCCTTGGTAGTAACGCTGATCCGCATGACAAACCGCCATGTAGTTGGGACGGATAAGGATATGATTCTCTTGATCAATAGCCTCTTCCTGGTATTTGACATTGATAAACTTAGGCTTAGTTAGTTGATAAATTTGATTAATCATTTTACTAGTCTTTCTCAATCATACTTTTTGCAATTTTCAAATCTGTCACTGTTGTGATTTTTAGATTTGAATATTCACCCTTAGCCAAGGCCACATCTTTTCCTTTAATGACAAAGATTTTACATGCATCTGTCAAGATTTCCTTCTCTTCATCAGAAAGAGATCCATAAAGGTCCATGAAATCCTTGCAACGGAATGTTTGAGGTGTTTGTCCTTGATAGAGGTGAGCACGATTTGGAATATCTGTAATAAATTGACCATTAGTGCTTTCAACGATGGTATCAACCGCTTCTACCACTGTGTCTACTGCGTCATGATTTTGGGCAAGTTGGATATTGTCTTGAATCATGCGAAGTGTAATAAACGGACGAACAGAATCGTGGGTAACAACGATATCCTCTGGAGTAAGCGGACGATAAGCATCAATGGCTTCAATGATTTTCTCAATACTTGTATTGCGGTCAGCACCACCCTTTGTAATGATGATACGTTCCTTATGAAGAGGAAGATATTTATCTACAAGATCTTCTGCATGAGAAACCCAGTCTCCATGAACCCCAACTACAATTTTTTCAATACTTGGTTCCAAGACAAATTTTTCAATTGTATGAACCAAGATAGGTCGATCACCTAGCTCTAAAAATTGTTTTGGCAAGTTACTGATTCCCATACGTGTGCCAGTTCCACCAGCAAGAATTCCTGCATAAATCATCTATTTTCTCCTTTGTCTTACTAAAAAAACTTATTCTCTCTATTATACCACAATCTAGTCCTATCATGAAAGAAATACCGGCCCTCCCGTTCTAGAATAGAAGGATTAAGGAGTTCTATTATTCAAAATAACTAGTCCATTTCTAGTAATGACTAGGAATTCGGTAGTCATTACCAATAAATGGCTGTGAAATTTTAGAGTTCTTCAGAATAATATAGTTTTCTTAAAAAAAGCTTAAAATTAAGATTTGAAACTTCAAAGTGATTGCTTGACTTGCTGCCCTTCATTTCTTATTAGCTAACTTTATGATATAATGAAAAACGAGGTAAATTGAATGAAAAGTATAAAATTAAATGCTCTATCTTACATGGGAATTCGTGTCTTGAATATTATTTTTCCCATCTTAACTGGTACCTACGTCGCGCGTGTCTTGGACCGAACTGACTATGGTTACTTCAACTCAGTCGACACAATTTTGTCATTTTTCTTACCCTTTGCAACTTATGGAGTCTATAACTACGGTTTACGGGCCATCAGTAATGTCAAGGATAACAAAAAAGATCTGAATAGAACCTTCTCTAGTCTTTTTTATTTGTGCATAGCTTGTACGATTTTGACCACCGCTGTCTATATCCTAGCCTATCCTCTCTTCTTTACAGATAATCCAATCGTCAAAAAAGTCTACCTTGTTATGGGGATTCAACTCATTGCCCAGATTTTTTCAATCGAGTGGGTCAATGAAGCTCTGGAAAATTACAGTTTTCTCTTTTACAAGACTGCCTTCATCCGTATCCTGATGCTGGTCTCTATTTTCCTGTTTGTCAAAAATGAACACGATATTGTTGTCTATACACTAGTGATGAGTTTATCGACACTGATTAACTATCTGATTAGTTATTTTTGGATTAAAAGAGACATTAAGATTGTTAAGATTCACATAAGTGATTTTAAACCGCTCTTTCTCCCTCTAACAGCCATGTTAGTCTTTGCCAATGCCAATATGCTCTTCACTTTTTTGGATCGTCTCTTCCTCGTTAAAACAGGGATTGATGTCAACGTTAGTTACTATACCATGGCTCAACGAATTGTGACCGTTATAGCTGGTGTTGTAACAGGAGCTATCGGAGTGAGTGTGCCTCGTCTCAGTTACTATTTGGGTAAAGGAGACAAAGAAGCCTATATTTCTCTGGTTAATAGAGGAAGTCGAATCTTTAACTTCTTTATCATTCCACTCAGTTTCGGACTCATGGTTTTAGGACCAAATGCTATCCTACTTTATGGTAGTGAAAAATATATCGGAGGCGGTATCTTAACCTCTCTCTTCGCTTTTCGTACGATTATCCTGGCCTTAGATACCATTCTTGGTTCCCAAATTCTCTTTACAAATGGCTATGAAAAACGTATCACAGTCTATACAGTCTTTGCAGGATTACTCAATTTAGGCTTAAACAGTCTCCTCTTTTTCAACCACATCGTGGCTCCTGAATACTACTTACTGACAACTATGCTATCAGAAGCCTCTCTACTTGTTTTCTATATCATTTTCATCCATAGAAAACAACTCATCCACTTAGGACATATCTTTAGCTATACTGTTCGATACTCGCTTTTTTCACTTTCCTTTGTAGGAATTTATTTCCTGATTAATTTCTTGTATCCCGTGGATATGGTCATTAATTTGCCATTTTTGATTAATACTGGTTTGATTGTCTTGCTATCAGCCATCTCTTATATTGGTCTACTTGCCTTCACCAAAGATAGCATTTTCTATGAATTTTTAAACCATGTCCTAGCCTTAAAAAATAAATTCAAAAAATCTTAGGAGTATAGAATGAAACAACTAACCATTGAAGATGCCAAACAAATTGAATTAGAAATTTTGGATTATATTGGTACTCTCTGTAAAAAGCACAATATCAACTATATTATTAACTACGGTACTCTGATTGGGGCGGTTCGACATCAGGGCTTTATTCCTTGGGACGACGATATTGATCTGTCCATGACTCGAGAAGACTACCAACGATTTATAAACATTTTTCAAAAGGAAAAAAGCAAATATAAGCTCCTTTCCTTAGAAACTGATAAGAACTACTTTAACAACTTTGTCAAAATAACTGACAGTACGACCAAAATTATTGATACTCGGAATACAAAAACCTATGAGTCAGGTGTTTTTATCGATATTTTCCCTATGGATCGCTTTGATGATCCTAAGGTCATTGATACTTGTTATAAACTGGAAAGCTTCAAACTTCTGTCTTTCAGTAAACACAAAAATATTGTCTATAAGGATAGCCTTTTAAAAGATTGGATACGAACAGCCTTTTGGTTGCTCCTGCGACCTGTTTCTCCTCGTTATTTCGCACATAAAATCGAGAAAGAAATTCAAAAATATAGTCGTGAGAATGGTCAGTATATGGCTTTTATTCCTTCTAAATTTAAGGAAAAAGAAGTATTCCCAAGTGGTACCTTTGATAAAACAATTGATTTACCCTTTGAAAATTTAAGCCTTCCAGCACCTGAAAAATTTGATACTATTTTGACACAATTTTATGGAGATTATATGACCCTACCACCAGAAGAAAAACGCTTCTACAGTCATGAATTTCACGCTTATAAATTGGAGGATTAGGATGCAGTATTTAGAAAAAGAAGAAATTAAAGAAATTCAACTAGCTCTGCTAGACTATATTGATGAAACTTGTAAGAAACATGATATTCCTTATTTTCTCAGTTATGGAACCATGCTTGGAGCTATCCGCCACAAAGGTATGATTCCCTGGGACGATGATATTGATATTTCCCTTTATCGTGAAGATTATGAGCGTTTACTGAAGATTATTGAGGAAGAAGATCATCCACGTTATAAGGTTCTCTCCTACGACACTTCTTCTTGGTACTTCCATAATTTCGCATCGATTTTGGATACTTCTACAGTTATCGAAGACCATGTTAAGTACAAGCGTCATGACACCAGTCTCTTTATCGATGTCTTCCCGATTGATCGTTTTACAGACTTGAGCATTGTCGACAAGAGTTATAAGTATGTGGCCCTTCGTCAACTAGCTTATATCAAAAAATCACGCGCAGTTCACGGTGATAGCAAATTAAAAGATTTTCTAAGATTATGTAGCTGGTACGCTCTCAGATTTGTCAATCCTCGCTACTTTTACAAGAAAATTGATCAGCTAGTCAAAAATGCTGCAACCAGCACTCCTCAATATGAGGGAGGAATTGGGATTGGTAAGGAAGGTATGAAAGAAGTCTTCCCAGTTGATACTTTTAAAGAACTGATTTTAACCGAGTTTGAAGGCCGTATGTTGCCCGTCCCTAAAAAATATGATCAATTTTTAACCCAGATGTATGGGGATTATATGACACCACCATCAAAAGAAATGCAAGAGTGGTATAGCCACAGTATTAAAGCTTATCGCAAAAGCTGATTAAGCAGTAGTTTACAAGAAAAAATATAACAAAAAAGAGAAGATCGTTACACCTTCTCTTTTTCTATTTAAATCGCTTCTGTGACAAAACTACGGCTTTCCAATACTTTGAGCATGGCGTTAGCTGTATCTAGGGCTGTGAAGAGGGGCACTCCGTGTTCAATGGCTGAACGACGGATTTGCTCACCATCTTCGTCTGCAGTTCGTTTGGTTCCAACTGTGTTAATGATAGCTTGAATTCTTCCTTTGCGAACAAAACTTGGAATGTCCTTATCGTCATCACCAATCTTACCAACAGGTTGGGCTTGCAATCCATGACTGGCAAAGAAGGCTGCTGTCCCTTCTGTCGCAAGGATTCCATAGCCAATATTTTGGAAACGACGAGCCAAGTCCAAGGCTTCTTCTTTGGCATCATCAGCGATGGTAAATACAACGTTACCAAAAGTTGGCAAGTGTAAGTAAGAAGCTTCAAAAGCCTTATAGAGAGCTTTTTCTAAAGTCGTATCAGAACCCATAACTTCCCCTGTTGACTTCATTTCAGGACCAAGTAAGCTGTCTACCTTAGCTAGTTTGGTAAAGGAGAAGACAGGTGCCTTGATATGAACGCGAGTACTTTCAGGGTAAAGTCCATCTTGGTAGCCAAGTTCTTCAAGTTTTTGACCAAGAATGAGCTTGGTTGCTACTTGAGCCATAGGGATATTGGTTACCTTAGAAAGGAATGGCACCGTACGGCTAGCACGTGGATTGACCTCAATAACATAGACTTTTTCATCCTTGATGACAAACTGGATGTTCATCATTCCAAGGCAGTTAAGACCGATTGCTAGTCGTTTAGTATAGTCTGCGATTGTTTCTTGCACCTTTTGCGACAAGGTTTGTGGTGGGTAAACGGCCATTGAGTCACCTGAGTGGACACCGGCACGTTCGATATGCTCCATGATACCAGGAATGAGTACATTTTTACCATCTGAAATGGCATCGACTTCACACTCTTGTCCAACGATATAAGAGTCAACAAGAACAGGGTGGTCTGGACTTGCCTTAACCGCAGTACGCATATAAGAACGAAGGTCTTCTTCGTTTTCAACGATTTCCATAGCACGTCCACCTAAAACATAAGATGGACGGACTAAGACTGGGAAACCAATCTTGCGAGCCGCAAGCACTGCTTCTTCTTCATTGGTAGCCGTTTGTCCTGGTGGCTGTGGAATATCCAAATCTTTAAGAGCTTGCTCGAAGAGGTCGCGGTCTTCGGCACGGTCTAGGTCAGCAACCTGTGTACCAAGGATGGTCACACCTGCTTTTGCCAATGGCTCCGCAAGGTTGATGGCTGTTTGACCACCGAACTGAACGATAACGCCCTTTGGTTGCTCCAAGTCGATGACATTCATAACATCTTCGAATGTCAATGGCTCAAAGTAAAGCTTATCTGATACAGAGAAGTCTGTAGAAACGGTCTCTGGGTTTGAGTTCATGATGATAGCCTCATAACCAGCAGCTTGAATAGCCTTAACCGAGTGAACAGTTGCGTAGTCAAACTCAACACCTTGACCGATACGGATTGGACCAGAACCTAGGACTAGTACAGATTCCTTATCAGACTTGATAGACTCATTTTCCCAACCATAGGTTGAATAGAAATATGGTGTTTCAGAGTCAAACTCCGCCGCACAAGTATCCACCATCTTGTAGACTGGGACAATCTTGTTTTCCAAACGAAGTTGACGAACTTGGTCAGCTGTCGTTTCCCAGAGTTCAGCAATCTTACGGTCTGAGAAGCCATTCAGTTTAGCAGTTTTCAAAACGCCTAGATCTTGTGGGTGAGCACCCAATTCTTGCTCAATTTCAAAGATATGTAGGAGTTTATCGAGATAAAAAATATCGATTTTTGTAAGCTCTGCAATTTCTTCTGGTGTGTAGCCACGACGAATGGCTTCTGATACATAGAAGAGACGATCATCTTGGGCTTTGACAACTTTTTCAATCAAGGAATCATCAGGAACTGCTGCAAGTTCAGTCATTTCATTGTGGTGAACGCCAATTTCAAGTGAACGACAAGCTTTAAGAAGCGACTCTTCGATGTTACGACCAATCGCCATGACTTCTCCAGTCGCCTTCATCTGTGTCCCAAGACGGCGCTCACCCTTTTCAAACTTGTCAAATGGGAAACGTGGAATCTTGGCAACCACGTAGTCAAGGGCTGGTTCAAACATGGCATAGGTTGAACCTGTAACTGGGTTGATGACCTCATCCAAAGTCAAACCAACTGCAATCTTGGCAGCCAATTTGGCAATTGGGTAACCTGTCGCCTTAGAAGCAAGGGCTGACGAACGCGATACACGAGGGTTTACTTCGATGACATAGTACTTGAAGCTGTGGGGATCAAGGGCTAGCTGAACGTTACATCCACCTTCAATCTTGAGGGCACGAATGATGCTCAAGCTTGCGTCACGAAGCATTTGGTTTTCATAATCTGACATGGTTTGGGCAGGGGCAAATACAATGGAATCCCCTGTATGAATCCCAACTGGGTCAAAGTTTTCCATGTTACAAACAACCAAAGCATTGTCAGCTGAGTCACGCATAACTTCGTATTCGATTTCCTTGAAACCTGCGATTGAACGCTCAATCAAACATTGGGTAACAGGTGACAATTTCAACCCATTTTCAGCGATCTCGCGCAATTCTTCCTCGTTGGCACACATACCACCACCAGTACCACCAAGAGTAAAGGCTGGACGGACGATGACTGGGTAGCCAATTGTCGCTGCAAAGGCAACTGCTTCTTTTACTGTATTAACAATTTCAGATTCTGGAATGGGTTGGTTGAGCTCTTCCATCAATTGTTTAAAGAGATCACGGTCCTCCGCTTGGTCGATGGCAGATAATTTAGTTCCCAGAAGCTCAACACCAAGCTCATCTAGGATACCATTTTTAGACAATTCCATGGCCATATTAAGACCAGTTTGCCCACCAAGGGTTGGAAGTAAGGCATCTGGACGTTCCTTACGAAGAATACGTGTCACAAACTCAAGTGTAATCGGTTCGATATAAACCTTGTCCGCAATCTCCTTGTCTGTCATGATGGTTGCAGGGTTTGAGTTAACCAAAACAACCTCATAACCTTCCTCTTTCAACGACAAGCAAGCCTGGGTCCCAGCATAGTCAAACTCAGCAGCCTGACCAATAATAATCGGACCAGAACCAATCACCATAATTTTTTGAATATCAGTACGTTTAGGCATAGTTTATGATACAAAGCCCGTAAAGAACACAGTGAAAATAGGAAACTCGGTGCAGACACCTTCAGCGTCAAGACGATGTTTATCTTTTTCACACAGTTCTTAGGGCGTGTTCACTTCCGCGAACAATGTATCTTCTCCTTTCTATTCGGCAACTCTCAGGTTGCCATTAAATAAATTCTTCGACGATTTTTTAGCGAAGCGATACTTTTCGGTAAAAAATCTAGTGCAGGGAGTTTTTAGTTCGCCTGATAGCGACTAAAAGAAACGACCTGCCTTTCTATTCGTCGCCTCTCAGGGCGACATTAAATAAGATACAAAGGACGAATAGAAAACGATTGAATTTTAGGAAACCAAAGAAGGATTGACAATCCAAATTGGTTTCTCTAAATTCCGAGTTTTCCGTCCGTGTTCAGTTACATAAATTCTCCGACGAGCTTTTACTAGTTCCTAGTTTGATTGTTTAAAAGCTTCCATCATCTCGATAAACTCGTCAAATAGGTAGCTTGCGTCGTGTGGACCAGGGGCTGCATCTGGGTGATATTGAACAGAGAAAGCAGGTTGGTATCTGTGACGCACACCTTCAACTGACTTGTCATTGATTTCTTCGTGGGTGATAATCAAGTGCTCTGGCAAATCCTCACGGCTAACTGCATAGCCATGGTTTTGACTTGTAAAATCCACACGTCCAGTAGCAATCTCACGTACCGCATGGTTGAATCCACGGTGACCAAATTTCATTTTGTAGGTCTTAGCACCATTTGCCATTGCAAAGAGTTGATGCCCCATACAAATACCAAAGATTGGAATTTTTCCTTGTACACCACGAATCATATCCAGTGCCTGTGGAACATCTTCTGGGTTACCCGGACCATTTGATAACATAACTCCGTCAGGGTTGAGATGGAGAATTTCTTCAGCCGTTGTCGAATAAGGAACAACCGTCACGTTACAGTTACGCTTAGAAAGTTCACGTAAGATTGAGTGCTTGAGACCAAAGTCCACTAAGACAACACTCAAACCAACTCCTGGAGCTGGATAGGATGTTTTAGTAGAAACCTGCTTGATATTGTCTGTCGGCAAAACTGTTGCTTGGAGCTGATCCGTCACATGGTCCATACTGTCACCAACATGGGTCAAGGTTGCACGCATAGTACCATGCTTACGGATAATCTTGGTAAGAGCACGCGTATCAATCCCTGAAATACCTGGAATTTTTTTAGCTTTCAAAAATTCATCCAAGGTCATTTGGTTGCGCCAGTTGCTTGCTCTACGTGCTTCTTCGAAAACAACGACTCCCTTACAAGTTGGAATAATGGATTCGTAGTCATCACGGTTAATTCCATAATTTCCTACCAAAGGATAAGTAAAGGTCAAGATTTGTCCATTGTAGGACTGGTCTGTGATGGATTCTTGATAGCCGGTCATCCCTGTGTTAAAGACGATTTCACCTGTTACATCAATATCTGCTCCGAAGGCCTTGCCTTCAAAAACTGTGCCATCTTCTAATACTAGAAGTCTTTTTGTCATATTTTCACCTCTCGTGGACGCTCACTGGCGTCTTTTAACGTCTTGTGTTTTAGTTGGCGTTTCTACTCGCCAGTACGGATTCTAAGATTGCCATTCGAACAAAGACACCATTGGTCATTTGTTGGACAATCCGTGATTTTGGTGCTTCAACCAAATGGTCTGCGATTTCTACATCACGGTTGACTGGAGCTGGGTGCATGAGGATTGCTGTTTCTTTCAAACGGTCGTAACGTTCTTGAGTCAAGCCATGTTGGGCATGGTAGTCTTCTTTTGAAAAGACTGCACCACTATCATGGCGTTCATGTTGCACACGAAGAAACATCATGACATCCACCTGATCAATGATTTTATCAATAGTTACAAACTGTCCATAGTCTGCAAACTCTTGACTTCTCCATTCCTCAGGTCCAGCAAAGTAAAGTTCAGCTCCCAAGCGTTTCAAAATCTGCATATTGGATTTGGCAACGCGTGAGTGGTCCAAGTCACCCGCAATCGCAACCTTAAGGCCCTCAAAGTGACCAAATTCCTCATAAATAGTCATCAAATCCAGCAAGCTTTGGCTAGGGTGTTGTCCCGAACCATCTCCACCATTGATGATGGAAGTCGTAATCGTGGGACTAGCAATCAACTCTCTGTAGTAGTCAACCTCTGGGTGGCGAATCACACAGACGTCTACTCCTAAGGCAGACAAAGTCAAAATGGTATCATAAAGTGTCTCACCCTTATTAACCGAACTAGTCTTCACATCAAAGTCAAGTCGTTCCAGCCCCAGTTTAATCTCTGCCACTTCGAAGGACTTATGCGTCCGTGTAGAATCCTCAAAGAAAAGATTGGAAACAATCGGATGGTCTTCATAAGGAAGCTGAGCTCCATTTTTAAATTCAATCCCACGCTTGATCAGTTTCATAACTTGATCGACAGTGAGGTCTTCCATGGACACCACATGGTTCAATGCTTGTTGATTTTCTGACATGGCTACTCCTTTAGCTTTTATGCTTCTTCAGTAATCAGAACTCTGTCTTGGCCGTCAAGTTCTGCCATCTCAACGATGATTTCTTCCGAACGACTAGTTGGGATATTTTTTCCAACATAATCAGGACGTATTGGCAATTCTCTATGTCCACGATCGACGAGAACTGCTAAACTCACGCGCGCAGGACGTCCATGTCCGACAATATTATCAATAGCAGCGCGGATGGTACGGCCTGTATAAAGCACATCATCCACCAAGATAACTTCACGGTCTGTCACATCAACAGAAACCAAAGAAGTATCTTCTCCACTTTTAACATCGTCACGGAAGGGTTTAGTATCCAATTCTACAACCGGAACTGAAAGATTTTCTAGCTGCTCCAAACGTTCTTGGATACGGTGGGCGATAAAGACACCACGAGTTTTAATACCAGCCAATACAATTTTATTCAAATCTTTGTTACGTTCTATAATCTCATAAGTAATACGCGTAATCGCTCGTTTGACGGTCAATTCGTCTACAACTTCTTTTGTCTTCATGACAAACCTCCAAAAAGAAAAGTCTCCTTAAACAAGGAGACTTGAAATGTATAGCCAAACGAGCCCTACTGCAAATAGTATAGACTTCGCCCTTCTACTTTATCGCGCTCCTTGCCTGCCTCACGGGACAGGTTTAAAGGAATATTTAGTTATCAATTACTATAGCACAAAGCATGCTTAAAATCAAGCAAAAACTTTTGATGAGCCATCTTATAAATTGCTAAAATCATATAACTGTGGGTACTGGTCACACTCTGGATTTTTAGGATGGCAAATGGCTCTTCCAAAATAAATCATGGCCTGATGAGCTGCTAACCACTGCTCCGGTGGCAAGATATCCATAACTCGTTTTTCCACCTCAAGCGGTGTCGCTGATTTTTTGACAATATCGTGGTGTTTGCAAATACGCTCCACATGAGTATCCACTGCAAAGGCTGGAATCCCAAACCCCACACTCATGACAACATTGGCTGTCTTGCGACCAACACCTGCTAAACTCTCTAACTCCTCACGTATTTGAGGAACTTGACCATCAAAATCGTCTAGTAACTGTTGGGCACATTTTTTAAGGAATTTAGCCTTATTTCGATACAGTCCCAGGCGAGAAATGTGTGAAGCAATCTCACTTTCTGTTGCAACAGACATGGCTTGTGGCGTTGGAAAGGCAGCAAAGAGACCTGGTGTGGCCTTATTTACCGCTGCATCCGTCGTCTGCGCTGACAACATGACCGCAACCAAAAGTTCAAAATGATTGGTAAAATCAAGACTGGGCTTGGCATCTGGAAAAAGAGCAATGATTTCTTGTAGCACCTTTCGTGCGCGTTTTTTTGACAAGACCATTATTCGTCTCCATCAAATAGTCCTTGTAAGCCAGCAAAAGGACTGTTTTCTTCTTTCTTAACTGCTTGTTGAGCTTGGTATTCTTCCTCTGTCATGATTTGCCAGTCATTTCCTGAAACAAATCCTTGACCAGCCTCTTCTTCAGCCGTCAAAACCTTGATAGGAATGTTTAGTAGGATATTGTCTGATACGCTCTCAGCAAGGTCAAGTTCTCCATTTTCGATAGGCAAGACCAAATCATCGTCTAAAACTTCCTGATCTAGTTGGTTAGTTGCGCCTTCCATAAAAACTTCCGTTACTGGATAAGATTCAACTAACTCAACTGGCTCCATACTACGACTTGAAGCAAGGACAATGCTATAAGACAACTGATAATCTAAGAAATACATACGGTCTTCGTACTGTACTTTTCCAACTGCAAGGATATCTTTTACATCTAAAATTTCTTGATTACGTGCACGTAGGTCGGCGGCTAGGTCTAACGTTTGTTCAAAATGCAGGCCTTCAGACTGCTTACGAATTTCTTGAATATTTAATTTCATACTTCCTCCATAAAGATTTACTCTCTTGATTATACCATGAAAAGGCTACAAATCAGCCCACCAAACTTTGTAATTAAAATTCGATTTTTTAACATATTTACTATGACATTTTTGTTTTTTAGTGCTATACTATAGGCAATAATACATCAGAGCAAGGAGGATGCTCATATGGAAGACAAAGAACTCATTACTAATGCAACCCAACTCCTATCCGAGTTAAATAAAAGTTTCCAAAGCTGCAAACAGGGTACTGCAGATGATACTCGACTACAAGAGCTGCTAAACACTACTATAAAAGAGCTCAAAAAAGCGGAAAAGTTGGACAACAGTATCTTAATCGATCTTGAGAAATTTTACCAACGTACCAGTCTTCTGATTGGTCTTGGTAGCCTAAAACTAAACGATCAAGCACGCACTGCTTGGCGCAACTATGACAAGTTCCATTACGAGCATGTCAAACACGTACTAACTCTTTATGGACCTGTTTTTGGATTCTAGAGCTTGTAATTTCCAATTTTCTGTTGACAAAATATCCTGAAAGGTATAGGATAGAGGTACTAATACTAGGAGGTAAGGGAGACATGAACAACTAAGTCTATCAAATAAAGAACCTTTATTTAGTAGATCTTGTTTTTGTCTCTTTTTGTGTGCTCTTTTATGCTCCTTTTTGGCATTTTATACTCAATGAAAATCAAAAAGCAAACTAGGAAGCTAGCCACAGGTTGCTCAAAACACTGTTTTGAGGTTGTAGATAAGACTGACGAAGTCAGTCACATATATACGGTAAGGCGACGCTGACGTGGTTTGAAGAGATTTTCGAAGAGTATTAATAGAGTTTTTTGACATAAACTTTGGCTCTACTAGATAAAGTAGAGCTTTTTGTTATGCACTATCGACATTCTAGAAAGGGCAACAATATGATAAAAATCAATCATCTGACCATCACACAAAACAAAGATTTACGAGATCTTGTCTCAGACTTAAACATGACCATCCAAGACGGGGAAAAAGTAGCTATTATTGGAGAGGAAGGAAATGGCAAATCAACCTTACTTAAAACTTTAATGGGGGAAACTTTGTCTGATTTCACTATCAAGGGAGACATCCAGTCTGACTATCAGTCACTGGCCTATATTCCTCAAAAACTTCCCGAGGAGCTGAAAAAGAAAAGTCTACACGACTACTTCTTTTTAGATTCTCTTGATTTAGACTACAGTATCCTCTATCGTTTGGCTGAGGAATTGCATTTTGATGGCGATCGCTTCGCTAGCAACCAAGAGATTGGCAGTCTATCAGGAGGCGAAGCTTTGAAAATTCAGCTCATCCATGAGTTAGCCAAACCCTTTGAGATTCTATTTCTAGATGAACCTTCAAATGACCTAGACCTTGAGACGGTTGATTGGCTAAAAAGACAGATACAGAAGATGAGGCAAACCGTTATTTTCATTTCCCATGATGAAGACTTTCTTTCTGAAACGGCAGACACTATTGTTCACTTGCGACTGGTCAAGCACCGTAAAGAAGCGGAAACACTAGTAGAGCATTTAGACTATGATCGCTATAGTGAGCAGAGAAAGGCTAATTTTGCCAAACAAAGCAAGCAAGCTGCTAACGATCAAAGAGCCTACGATAAAACCATGGAAAAACATCGACGAGTCAAGCAAAATGTAGAAACTGCGCTTAGAGCTACTAAAGACAGTACTGCCGGTCGCCTATTGGCTAAAAAGATGAAAACTGTCCTCTCTCAAGAAAAACGCTTTGAAAAGGAAGCTCAGGCCATGACCCAAAAGCCACTTGAAGAGGAAGAAATCAAACTTTTCTTTTCAGATGTCCAACCATTACCGGCTTCTAAAGTCTTAATCCAATTGGAAAAAGAAAATTTGTCCATTGGCGACCGAGTTTTGGTTCAGGGACTGCAACTAACTGTCCATGGCCAAGAAAAAATCGGTATCATCGGCCCAAATGGTGTTGGAAAATCGACTCTGCTAGCCAAGTTGCAACAACTGCTAAGTCAAAAAAGAGAGATTTCACTTGGTTATATGCCACAAGATTACCACAAAAAACTGAAATTGGATTTATCACCAATAGCCTATCTAAGTCAAACTGGGGAAAAAGAGGAACTACAGAAAATCCAATCTCACTTAGCCAGTCTCAATTTCAGTTATCCAGAAATGCAGCATCAAATTCTCTCCTTATCTGGCGGACAACAGGGAAAACTCCTGCTTTTGGATTTAGTCTTGCGCAAACCAAACTTTCTCCTTCTGGATGAACCCACACGAAACTTTTCTCCCACTTCTCAACCCCACATCAGGAAACTCTTTGCCACTTATCCTGGCGGTCTCATCACTGTTTCGCATGACCGTCGTTTCTTAAAAGAGGTCTGTTCAATCATCTATCGCTTAACAGAAAAAGGATTAGAAGCAGTTGATTTACAAGATTTATAAATTTGCAACATAGCAAAAATCCAGAGGTCGTCTCTGGATTCATTTTACATATGTTTTAAACGTTCAATCCGTTCTGAGATAGGTGGGTGGGTATAAAAGAGTTTTTGGAACCCTCCACCTTTCTTAGGATCATTGATATAAAGTGCACTGCTGGCATCATCGACAGGACGACTCATCGGTTTACTATTATCTAACTTACGTAGCGCATTGATCATTCCTTGCGGATTACGCGTCAACTCGACACTGGAAGCATCAGCTAGGAATTCCCTCTGGCGAGAAATAGCTAGTTGCACCAAAGTTGCAGCGAGAGGTGCCAGTACAATAGCTAGTAGTGAAACCACTAGCATAATGATTTCAAGACCATTTCCATCTCTATCATCGTCACTTCGTCTGCGACCTGCTCCACCCCACCACATCATACGACCTGCCATACTAGAAAGCATGGTGATAGCACTAGCAAGGGCAACAGCAATAGTCGAAATGCGGATATCGTAATTACGAATATGACTGACTTCATGGCCCATAACAGCTTCTAGTTCTTCACGATTCATGATAGCTAGAAGACCTGAAGTTGCAGCAACCGCCGCATTTTGAGGGTTAGAACCTGTCGCAAAAGCATTTAAGGCTGGATCATCAATGATGAAAACACGTGGCATGGGAATCTGAGCCACCATAGCCATATCTTCCACTACATGGTAAAGGTCTGGTGCCGTTTGCTCATCCACCTCACGCGCTCCATTCATGGACATGACAATCTCTGTCGATTGAAAAATCATGGACAAGGCATAGATAAAGCCAATAATCAGTGCGATAACCAAACCACCAATCCCAGACCGCATAAAGAGGTAACCAACCGCATAGCCAACAAGAGCTAAGAGTAGGAAAAATACCAGCAACAAAATCCACGTTTTTCGTTTATTGCTTGCAATTTGATCAAACAACATCTTAGTCACCTAAACCGCTAAAATCAACTTTAGGAACTGCCTTTTCCTCTTCTGGTGTTTGAAGGAAATCTGCTGCTTTAAATCCAAACATCCCAGCGATAATATTGCTTGGGAAAGTTTCTAATTTTACATTGTAGTTGCTGACAACACTGTTGTAGAGTTGACGAGAGTAAGAAATTTTATTTTCTGTGTTTGTCAACTCCTCTTGCAATTTAACAAAGTTTGCACTAGCTTTCAAATCTGGATAGCTTTCTGCAACTGCAAAAATACCTGAAACCTGACGAGTGAGGGCATCACTAGCTTTCATAGCTTCTGCTGGTGAAGTCGCTGCCGCCACTTGGTTACGTAGTTCTGCCACCTTTTCAAGGGTAGAACCTTCATATTTGGCATAACCTTTTACAGTCTCAATCAAGTTTGGCAAGAGGTCATTTCGACGTTTCAACTGAACATCAATCTGACTCCAAGCCTCCTTTGTTTGCATACGATTCTTAACCAAACCATTATAGCTAACAATCACAAAAATAACAATAAGAGCTAAAACTCCAAGAATAATCCAAGTCATTATATAAGTCCTTTCTGCTTTTAGATTAGTACCAGTATATCAAATTTTTAATGATTGTGGTAAAATAAGATGATACTAAAGAAGGAAATAACTATGAAACCAGAAACATTTTACAACTTGCTTGCCGAGCAAAATCTTCCACTTTCGGACCAGCAGAAAGAACAATTTGAACGTTATTTTGAGCTCTTGGTCGAGTGGAATGAGAAGATTAATTTGACGGCTATTACAGACAAGGAAGAAGTTTATCTCAAACATTTTTACGATTCGATTGCGCCTATTCTGCAAGGTTTGATTCCCAATGAAACTATCAAACTTCTTGATATTGGAGCCGGGGCAGGATTTCCTAGTCTTCCCATGAAAATCCTCTATCCTCAGTTAGATGTAACTATCATTGATTCACTCAATAAACGCATCAACTTCCTCCAACTCTTAGCTCAAGAACTGGATTTGGATAGTGTTCATTTCTACCATGGACGTGCAGAAGACTTGGCCCAAGACAAGAACTTCCGTGCTCACTATGATTTTGTAACAGCTCGTGCGGTTGCCCGTATGCAGGTCTTGTCTGAATTGACTATTCCCTACCTTAAAGTTGGCGGAAAACTATTGGCTCTCAAGGCCAGCAATGCGCCTGAGGAATTATTAGAAGCTAAGAATGCCCTCAACCTCCTTTTTAGTAAGGTCGAAGACAATCTCAGCTACGCTCTACCTAATGGAGATCCGCGCTACATCACAGTGGTAGAAAAGAAAAAAGAAACACCAAATAAATATCCAAGAAAGGCTGGCATGCCCAATAAACGCCCGCTTTAAATTTTTTAGTAAAAAATGTTTACAAAGTTCGGAATTTCTGCTATACTATCAAAAGCAAAGGTTTTTAATGTCATCCCGTGAGGTGACGAAGACGCAGAAATACTTGAAACTCTTTAAAGTCTAGATTTTAGAGAAGTCTTACTCTGAGGGCCTATTGCTGTAAAATAATGGGCTCTTTTTTGATGCCCAAAAGTGAGGTTTATATGAAACAAGAATCAACTGTTGATTTGTTACTAGACGTTGACCAACGTCCTTCGGCTGGAAAAGGAATTCTCCTTAGTTTCCAACACGTTTTCGCCATGTTTGGTGCGACCATCTTAGTACCATTGATTTTGGGAATGCCTGTATCTGTTGCCCTTTTTGCTTCAGGTGTTGGGACACTCATCTACATGATTTCAACTGGTTTTAAAGTTCCAGTTTATCTAGGTTCTTCATTTGCCTTTATCACAGCAATGTCACTTGCTATGAAAGAAATGGGTGGTGATGTATCTGCTGCTCAAACAGGGGTTATCTTGACTGGTTTGGTCTATGTCCTTGTGGCTGCTGGTGTTTGTTTTGCAGGTACAAAATGGATTGATAAACTCTTGCCACCAATCATCATCGGACCTATGATCATCGTTATCGGTCTTGGACTTGCAGGCTCAGCAGTTACTAACGCTGGTCTTGTAGCTGACGGGAATTGGAAAAATGCTCTTGTAGCAGTTGTTACTTTCTTGATTGCTGCCTTTATCAATACAAAAGGAAAAGGATTCCTACGAATCATTCCATTCCTCTTTGCCATTATCGGTGGTTACCTCTTCGCACTAACCCTTGGCTTGGTTGACTTTACACCAGTTCTAAAAGCTAACTGGTTTGAAATTCCTGGTTTCTACTTGCCATTTAGCACAGGTGGTGCCTTTAAAGAATACAATCTTTACTTTGGTCCAGAAACCATCGCTATCTTGCCAATCGCTATCGTAACAATTTCTGAACATATCGGAGACCATACTGTTTTGGGTCAAATCTGTGGCCGTCAATTCTTGAAAGAACCAGGTCTTCACCGTACTCTTCTTGGTGACGGTATCGCAACTTCTGTTTCTGCCTTCCTTGGTGGACCAGCCAATACAACTTATGGAGAAAATACAGGGGTTATCGGTATGACTCGTATCGCTTCTGTCTCAGTTATCCGTAACGCTGCCTTTATCGCGATTGCCCTTAGCTTCCTTGGTAAATTCACTGCCTTAATTTCAACTATCCCAAATGCTGTACTTGGTGGTATGTCAATCCTTCTCTATGGGGTTATCGCCAGCAACGGTTTGAAAGTTTTGATTAAAGAACGTGTTGATTTCGCTCAAATGCGTAACCTAATCATCGCAAGTGCTATGTTGGTCCTTGGACTTGGAGGAGCTATCCTTAAACTTGGTCCAGTTACACTTTCAGGTACTGCCCTATCAGCCATGACAGGAATCATCTTGAACTTAATCTTGCCATATGAAAATAAAGACTAAGAATCTAAATACATCAAAAAACGAGCATTTCCAATTATGGAAGTGCTCATTTTTCTTCTTTCTAAAAAAGGAAAGCCCTGCGGCCTTCCCTTGTCTTACTTGCGTTTCTTCTTAGCTTTCTTCATTTTATTCGCCATGCGTTTCATGGACTGTTTCATAGCAAATTCACCAATTTTACCTTTTAGTCCGCCACCAAACATCTGGCTCATATCTGGCATTCCTGCCCCTCCGAGAGCTGACAGGTCAGGCATACCGCCTTGTCCCATCATTCCTTCAAGGGCAGACATATCCATTCCTCCCATATTTGGCATATTTTTAGGAAGGTTGTTTGGATTGATTCCCATTTGCTTCATCATTTTGTTCATATCTCCAGACATAACACCTTGCATGAGTTGTTTAGCCTGGTTAAAGTCCTTGATGAATTTATTGACTTCGACAAATGTATTTCCAGAACCTGCAGCGATACGACGACGACGGCTTGGATTTAACAAATCTGGATTTTCACGTTCTTCAGGTGTCATGGAAGACACGATGGCACGTTTACGAGCAATCTGGCGCTCATCTACCTTCATGTTTTGAAGGGCTGGATTGTTGGCCATACCTGGAATCATCTTGAGCAAGTCTTCCATTGGCCCCATGTTTTGCACCTGATCCAACTGATCGATGAAATCATTGAAATCAAAGGTGTTTTCACGCATCTTCTCAGCCATTTCAAGGGCTTTTTGCTCATCGTATTCCTGAGAAGCTTTCTCAATCAGAGTGAGCATATCCCCCATGCCAAGGATACGACTAGACATACGATCTGGGTGGAAAGTCTCAATGTCCGTAATCTTTTCACCTGTACCAGTGAACTTGATTGGTTTTCCGGTAATGTGACGAACAGATAGAGCCGCACCACCACGAGTATCACCATCAATCTTGGTAAGGATAACCCCAGTGACTTCTAACTGAGCATTGAACTCACGCGCAACATTGGCCGCTTCTTGACCAATCATAGCATCAACCACGAGGAGAATTTCGTTTGGTTGAGCCAATGCTTTTACGTCACGAAGTTCATTCATCAAAAGCTCATCAATCTGCAAACGACCTGCCGTATCAATCAAGACATAGTCATTATGATTGGCTTGGGCTTGCTCCAAACCTTGACGAACAATCTCCACAGCTGGAACCTCTGTCCCAAGTGCAAAAACAGGCACATCGATTTGTTGACCCAGAGTTTTCAACTGGTCAATAGCCGCAGGACGGTAAATATCCGCCGCAATCATCAAAGGACGGGCATTTTCTTCTTTCTTGAGTTTGTTGGCCAATTTACCTGCAAAAGTTGTTTTACCAGCCCCCTGCAAACCGACCATCATGATAATTGTCGGAATTTTAGGAGACTTGATAATCTCTGCCGTATCAGAACCTAAAACAGCTGTCAATTCCTCATCAACGATTTTGATAATCTGTTGCGCAGGATTAAGTGTATCAATAACTTCATGTCCGACTGCACGTTCACGAACTTTCTTGATAAAGTCCTTTACAACAGGTAAGGCAACGTCAGCCTCAAGCAAGGCCAAGCGAATCTCTTTGGTTGCCTCTTGGACATCAGCCTCAGAGATTTTTCCTTTTTTACGTAAATTTTTAAAGACGTTCTGCAAACGTTCTGTTAAACTTTCAAATGCCATTATTTTCTCCTATTTTTTCAATTCAGTGGAAATCGTCCGAAATGTTGCAAACTCTCTAGTTCTTCGGTTGTGACTTCTTTCATGATTTCATTTGGATATCCCCAACAGCTAAATCCTTCTTTAAGGGCTTGAGGAATAGAATCAGGTGAGAGAATTTGTAGTCGACTAGGAAATGGTTCCTCTGCAGCTAATAATTTACAGGGTATTCCTTTATAGACGACAAGATTTTCCATGATTACTCCCTATTATCAATGCTTGTTAAAATTTCTATCTGCTCCTGCAGAAAGTTATCCTTGGGATAGCGCTCCAAGATCTGGTCAAAAATCTGACTACGGACAATGTAGTCCGAGTACATGTGCAATTTCATCTCATAATCTTCCAGAATCTTTTCTGTCCGCTTGATATTATCATAGACAGCCTGACGACTGACACCAAACTCCTCGGCAATCTCAGCAAGGCTGTAATCATCAGCGTAGTAGAGCTCGATATAATTCATTTGCTTATCTGTCAAAAGCGCCGCATAAAATTCAAAGAGCGCATTCATACGATTGGTTTTTTCGATTTCCATAACTTTTATTATACCAAAAAATAGCCTAATCTACCACATTAGCAGGCTAATCCGAGAAGATAGCTAGCAAAAATTTGAAAAAAACAAGAGACTAGCACCAAGTAATTTCCAATTGATAGCTGGCAAAGGGATGTCCCTCTTGATTTTGTAGTTGATAATCTAGTTCAATCTTTTGCCCATCAACTTGATAACGGCTCGTTTGGATGATAAACTCCTGCATGCCCATAGGTGTGGGAATATAGGCTAAACTATCGCTATCCTTTAGAAAACGCATAATGGTTTTGGGATTGGAAAATCGGCTCATCACCAGTTCTTGACTATGGAATTTAATAACTACTTTTTCCTTTTCCTCATTATAGAAAAGCAGGTAGCTATAATCTCCCTTTTCATGCACTTCCACGTCATAAAGCTGGTCAATCACTTCCAACTGCTCATCAAACTGAATCGTATTTCGCATCCGAATCTTCACATCAAGTCCTCTTTCTTGTCTCTTGTCCTACTATTTTACCAAAAACTCTAGCTTTTTGCTATAATGGTCATATGAACGAAAAAGTATTCCGTGACCCAGTTCACAACTACATCCATGTCGATAATCAAATCATCTACGACTTGATTAATACAAAAGAATTTCAACGCCTGCGCCGTATCAAGCAACTGGGAACTTCCAGTTATACCTTCCACGGTGGAGAACACAGCCGATTCTCCCACTGTCTAGGAGTCTATGAGATTGCACGACGTATCACGGAGATTTTTGAAGAAAAATATCCTGAAGAATGGAATCCTGCTGAGTCTCTCTTGACCATGACCGCTGCACTCCTTCATGACCTCGGGCATGGTGCCTACTCCCATACTTTTGAACATCTCTTTAATACAGACCATGAGGCCATTACTCAGGAAATCATCCAAAGTCCTGAAACAGAGATTCACCAAGTCCTGCTACAAGTTGCGCCAGATTTCCCAGAAAAGGTAGCCAGTGTCATCGACCATACCTATCCTAATAAGCAGGTCGTGCAACTCATTTCTAGTCAGATTGATGCAGACCGCATGGACTATCTCTTGCGTGACTCCTATTTTACAGGAGCATCCTATGGGGAATTTGACCTGACTCGGATCTTGCGTGTCATTCGTCCTGTCGCAAATGGTATCGCCTTTCAGCGCAATGGCATGCACGCCATCGAAGACTATGTCCTCAGTCGCTACCAGATGTATATGCAGGTTTATTTCCACCCCGCAACACGCGCTATGGAAGTTCTCCTACAAAATCTTCTCAAACGCGCTAAGGAACTCTATCCTGAAGACAAGGACTTCTTTGCACGAACATCTCCACATCTCCTGCCTTTCTTTGAAAAAAATGTGACCTTGTCTGATTATCTGGCTCTGGATGATGGTGTGATGAATACCTACTTCCAACTCTGGATGACCAGTCCTGACAAGATTCTCGCAGATTTGTCGCAACGCTTTGTCAACCGTAAGGTCTTTAAATCCATTACCTTTTCACAAGAAGACCAAGACCAACTCGCCAGCATGAGAAAATTGGTTGAGGACATCGGCTTTGATCCGGACTACTACACTGCCATTCATAAGAACTTCGACCTCCCTTATGATATCTATCGTCCCGAATCTGAAAATCCACGGACACAGATTGAGATTTTACAAAAAAATGGAGAACTGGCCGAACTCTCTAGCCTGTCTCCCATCGTCCAATCCCTTGCTGGTAGTCGTCACGGAGATAATCGTTTTTATTTCCCAAAAGAAATGTTGGAACAAAACAGCATCTTTGCAAGCATCACCCAGCAATTTTTACACTTGATTGAGAACGATCATTTTACCCCAAATAAAAACTAGAAGAGGAATTTTATGAGTATTAAACTAATCGCCGTCGATATTGACGGAACCCTAGTCAACAATCAAAAGGAGATCACTCCTGAAGTCTTTTCTGCCATCCAAGATGCCAAAGAAGCTGGTGTCAAAGTTGTGATTGCAACTGGCCGCCCTATCGTAGGTGTTGCCAAGCTTCTAGACGACTTGCAGTTGAGAGACGAGGGTGACTATGTTGTGACCTTCAACGGTGCCCTTGTCCAAGAAACTGCTACAGGACATGAGATTATCAGCGAATCCTTGACTTATGAGGATTATCTGGATATGGAATTTCTCAGTCGTAAGCTCGGTGTCCACATGCACGCTATTACCAAGGACGGCATCTATACTGCCAATCGCAATATCGGAAAATACACAGTGCACGAATCAACCCTCGTCAGCATGCCCATCTTCTACCGCACTCCTGAAGAAATGGCTGACAAGGAAATTGTCAAATGTATGTTTATCGATGAACCAGAAATTCTCGATGCTGCGATCGAAAAGATACCAGCCGAATTTTATGAGCGCTACTCCATCAACAAATCTGCTCCTTTCTACCTCGAACTCCTTAAAAAGAATGTGGACAAAGGTTCAGCCATCACTCACCTAGCTGAAAAACTCGGATTGACCAAAGATGAAACCATGGCTATCGGTGACGAAGAAAATGACCGTGCCATGCTGGAAGTCGTTGGTAACCCCGTTGTCATGGAAAACGGAAATCCAGAAATCAAAAAAATCGCCAAATACATCACTAAAACAAATGACGAATCCGGCGTTGCCCATGCCATCCGTACATGGGTACTTTAAAATAATTTAAATATAGAAAAAGCACTCCAGAAGTTAGAGATACTGTACTGACCCCAAAAGTTAGACAGAAAAAATCTTACTTTTGAGGTGCAGTTTAAGATTCAGTATTTTGGGTTTCTAGTTCTATTCCCTAAATAATTATTAAATCTGAAAAAGGTAGTACATTATGTAAAACCTTTTTCATTTTTTTATTTTACTAAGAATTAATATTATTTTTTCTAATGATAATTAATCCACTAATCTTCCTTTATAAATATTGCGGTTCTTTTCTTAGTTAGCTTTTTTTCATAACTCTTTATAAGAATAACCAATAAACTACTTAATAATCCCAAAATAACTAGACTTAATCTCGGGTTTAAAAGCCAATTAAAATAAGCGGCCAATATCCCTCCAAAAGGTGCAAAAATGGTAGCTATTACAAAAGAACTAGAAAGTATCTTTCCAATATTATACACAGTACTTTCTTGTTGCTGTATTGTTGTAATCGAAACAGAAGCTATTGTAATTAATCCACTCAAAATTGAATAACAGATTCCAAAAAATAACCAATTTTCTACTATTCCACTCGCCATAATGACAAGTGGGATAGTTGCCATTGATATATTCATCAATATAAAGGCATCCTTCTTATTCAAAAAAGTAGAAAGAAAGGTTACTGCTATCAAACTTCCAAATCCAGCAATTGAGTAAACAATCCCAACAAGACTATTTGATAATTTCAATTACGTCCATTTTTTTCTCTCATTAATTGGACATAGCCCTTTGTTTCTATTTTTGAATTTAAAAACGAGAACTCTCCGCACATTTTATCATAAAAATTATTATAATCTTCTTTTGAAAAATCTCCTAGAATCTCTATTTCAAGATAAAATCCAAGACCATCAATCTTATCTAGATTAATCGTTTTATTTTCTAATTCATCATGATAAGTCTTTCTATGTTTACTTATTGTGAAAATATTTGAAAAACCATCTTGCAAGATATTCCTTACAAATTCTAATTTTTCAGATTCTAACTCTATTTCACTTTCACTCCACATTCCTTGTTTTATCGTATCTTTTCTTGTAAAAACACATGCTTTATTATCAGCTTCTTGACGAATTCTGTAGATAAAGCTACCTACCTCATCATTTTCAAATTCTCTTCCTTTTATTTTAAAATATTCATCAACTTGCTTATTTTCACTCTTAAATTTATAAGATTTTTCTAAATATGAAATAGCATTATTATAATCTTTCTCATCGTTGAGTTCAAATCTAACTTCTAATTCATTCATTAATTTTACCTCTCAATTCTTCAAAGGCTGAAGTCCCTTTACATTCACTCAGTCTATAGTAAGTTTCTGTAGATGTTTTATGGACAAAAGCCTAATATTTTCTTGCACTCATTTTAGCACTTCAATATAATACTGTCAAGAATTTTTATAATATTTTTTATTTATTTTCATTAAATACATATTTGTATCTTTTGGACTGAAAAAACGATGCTTATGAACATCGTCTTTACTATTCTGTTAGATCTGCAATGTAATGCTCAATTTTTAGAGCCATTGACATATTGCCCTCAAGCTTATATAGGAAATAAGCCGTTTCAAAGTAATCTTTTACTGCAACTTTAGAAGAAAAATTCTTACTGACATTTCCCATCAATACATACAAATCAGCCAAAAGATATGTTGTTCTATACATCTTACATTGCTTTATCGTATCTGTGATTTTAGTAATAGCCTCTTCAGTATTATTCTGCAACCATAGATAGCGACAAACATTATAATTAAATTTAATAGAAAGGTTTAATTCTTCGATTGTGTTTAACTTGAGTTGATTTACTTGACACTCTAACTTTTCTCGAATTTTATTAAAACTCTCTAAAACTTCAATATCATAATAAAAATTAAATAGAGTATTTGCAACTTGAAGGTAGATCAGGTCAGTTACATTTAACTGAGACAGTACCTTCTCCAATCTTGCCACAGCCTCTTCTTTTTGCCCATAGAAATAAAAATCTATAAGAGATTTTATCCACTCCATATAAAACTTATCTACTAGAGACAAGCGATGTACCTTTACACTCTCTAGTTCATATATATATTTCAAAGACTCATAATTTCGATTTGTGATAAAAGTCTGGGCTAACTTCTTAAACTCTAGTAGCTCATCAATCTCCTCTCCAATCTGCTCATTATAAAAATAATCTATACTAACTTTTAACTTCTTAGACAGAGCATATAAAAAGTCGGCTCCTGGAGTAAATTCTCCATTCTCTAATCGACTAATCTGTCCCTGTTTACATATCCCCTCAGCCAATTCTCGCTGAGACATTTTTAATTCTTTTCGTCTATTTTTTAATCTTGTTGCTAATAGTGTGCCCACATTTGCATTTTCCTTTTCTATTCGATTTCAATTTCAATTGTAACATGATTAAATTTTAAATACAAATTAATAAACCAAAAGATACAAATTATATATAAGCAATGACTAGATAGGTTATTTTTGAAAACCTATCCCTTCTTCTTTTGAGATTTTCTTACTCAAACGATTGATAAAACTATTAACGTTAAATGTACTAGATGTTAGACTATCACGTTTAGATTTTGCTATTGATAGATTTAACAGACCAGAAATAGTCTTTTACAACATATCAAATTCAGGAGAATAATAACGATTTTCCCCATTTTTTTACACTCTCTAGTTCATAACAATCAATTCATCTTGTCACATACCTTAGCCAGAAAAATCTACACCAAATCTTTTCGAAAGCTGTTTAAAGCTTTGTACTTACTTTCTGAGTTCATAGATCTGAAACTTAACCTCATTTGTTCAATTCCATAATAAAAATAAGGACATTCTAATAAAGGAAGTCCTTATTTTTAAACTAATAGATGTCAAAGTTACTATGCAGATACACTTTATTCTGTAATCATTGATCAAAGAAAAAACACTAATCTATTTTAAAAAACTAAATTGTGATGATTACCCCTAAACAAACACTTTAAATATTCTTTATTTTTCTTAATTTACTAAAAATGCCCCCTGCAGGAATCGAACCTGCAACTACTCCTTAGGAGGGAGTTGTTATATCCATTGAACTAAGGGAGCTAGATAAAAACTCTGCTGAAAAAGCAGAGTTTTTTAGTCGAATTAACGACGGATTTCTTTGATACGAGCTGCTTTACCTTGAAGAGCACGCAAGTAGTACAATTTCGCACGACGTACTTTACCGTAACGAACAACTTCGATTTTTTCAACACGTGGAGTGTGGATTGGGAAGATACGCTCAACACCTACACCGTTAGAGATTTTACGAACTGTGTAGTTTTCTGAGATTCCAGCACCTTTACGTGCGATAACAACACCTTCAAAAATCTGGATACGTTCACGGTTACCTTCGACTACTTTCGCGTGTACACGAACAGTGTCACCAGGACGGAATGATGGGATATCTGTACGAAGTTGACCTTCAGTCAAGCTTTGGATTAATGGATTCATTTTATTCTCCTATCTTTGTCAATCTTGAGGAATCTTCCTCAGCGGATAAACTGTATTTTTGTGCGTCCATTACACACAAGATACAGTTTACCAAATTTCCACAAAAAAGTAAAGAAATTTATAGCAGAATTCCTAAAAAAATCGCAACCAAACCACCTAGGTAGGTCAAAGTCAGGTAAGAATAAAAGACCTTCTTATCACTTAACAGTCTTTGAAGTTCGTCATTCAAGGTCGAAAAAGTTGTTAAACCTCCACAAAAACCCGTCGCTAAAATAGCATAGACTTCCTTAGACTCTACATGATTGTAGAATAAGCCAATCAAAAAACAACCTAGAAAATTGGCTATGAGAGTTCCTAGGGGAAATTTAGAAGATTGATTATAGCGGGAAAAGAAATACCGTACGAGCGCTCCTAAGCCACAAGCAATTGCAAGATAGACGATTACCATTTTTTCCTCCCCAAATAGTAAGCCAAGAGCAGGCCTCCACCCACGCTTAAAATGAGATACAAGACTAGGCTAAGATAACGCCCTGTATCAAGCAGTTTCACAGCATCAAGCATGAGACTAGAAAAGGTTGTTAAACCTCCGCAAAAACCTGTACCCAGTGCTAAAACTAATCCCTTACTAGTCCCTTTATAGACCAAATAACCCTTGACAAGATAAACCAAGCAGAAAATACCCAGATAGTTAACAAGAAGGGTGCCCCAAGGGAAATCTGGACTGGCTGGTAACCAAGTAGAAACTAGGTAGCGAATCAGTCCGCCCAACATGGCAGCTAGAAAAATCCCTAGCGGATAAAATGGTTCTTTTTTCATTTGATGTTTTGATCCTGATAATCACGCGAACGTTTGAGTATGTCCGAAAATGTTGCGACAATAGTCTCCTGATAGCGCTTGTCTTCTACACGATTTCTAACCTTTTCAAAAATAACTGCCTCTCTCTTGGTATCTAAAATCGGCTTACCTGATGCTTTCTTATAAGCAACTACACCCTCAACCAAATGCATTCGTTCTTCTAATAGTTTGACAATTTGGTCGTCGATTTGATCAATTTCTTGACGAATAATATCTAAATCCATACATTCTCCTCCTTTATTTGAATTATTGTATCAAAAAGCCAGCAAATAGGCTAGTAAAATCCCAACTCACGATAAGAAAAATGCACTGATTGATTGCATCAGCGCACTTTTATGCTTATCCTACTTTAGCAGCCAATTCTTCTGCGAATTGTTCCAAGCGTTCAATATCTTCTTCTTCGGCAGAAAGATCAACTTTAACACACTCTGAACCTTTTTCTGCTCCTGTTGACACAAAAACACGGTCAAAGTCATCAACAGCCTTACAGAATTCATCGTAGAAGGTATCACCTGAGCCGACAACTCCGTAGATTTTGCCATTCAAGTTGAGGTCTGCTAGGTCTTCGTAGAAGTCCATCATCTCATCTGGCAATTCTCCATCACCATAAGTATAGGTCGCAACGATAGCGATGTCTGCTTCCAAGAAGTCTGAAGCGTCAACAGTTGTACATTCATCAACATCAACATCCAAGCCCAAGTCACGTAATTTGTCTGCTACAATATCTGCAATTTCTTCGGTATTACCGGTCATACTGGCAAATACAATTTTTGCTAATGCCATATCGTCCTCCTCAATTTATCTTTCTCCATTATAACACATCTTTTTCATTTTAAAAATAAAAATTCTTGTGCTACAATGAAATGAGAAAGAATTGAGGTTATTTATGGACATTTGCCATCAAATTTTAGAAAAAATCAAAGAATACGACACGATTATCATTCACCGTCATATGAAACCAGACCCTGATGCCTTGGGAAGTCAGGTGGGATTGAAAGCCTTGCTGGAACATCATTTTCCAGAAAAAACCATCAAAGCCGTAGGTTTTAATGAACCAACTTTGACCTGGATGGCTGAGATGGATTTTGTTGAAGATAGTGTCTACCAAGGGGCACTTGTCATCGTTTGTGATACAGCTAATACTGCTCGTATCGATGATAAGCGCTATAGTCAAGGTGATTTTCTCATTAAGATTGACCACCATCCAAATGATGATGTATACGGTGACCTGTCTTGGGTCGATACTAGTTCAAGTAGCGCTAGCGAGATGATTACCCTATTTTCAGAAACAACCCAACTTGCCTTGTCAGATCGCGCTGCTGAGTTGCTCTTTGCAGGAATTGTTGGTGATACAGGTCGCTTCCTTTATCCTTCTACGACTGCACAGACTCTTCGCCTGGCTGCCTATCTGAGAGAACATAACTTTGACTTTGCGGCTCTCACTCGCAAAATGGACACTATGAGTTACAAAATTGCTAAACTTCAAGGATACATCTACGACCATCTGGAAGTGGATGAAAATGGTGCAGCTCGCGTTATCCTGAGTCAAGAAGTCTTGAAACAATTCAATGTTACCGATGCTGAAACTGCAGCTATTGTCGGTGCACCTGGACGTATTGATAGTGTGAGTCTCTGGGGAATTTTTGTGGAGCAGGCTGATGGCCACTACCGAGTTCGCTTACGCAGTAAAATCCATCCTATCAATGAAATTGCCAAGGAACATGATGGCGGAGGCCACCCGCTAGCAAGTGGTGCTAATTCCTATAGTTTAGAAGAAAACGAAATCATCTACCAAAAGTTAAAAAACTTGCTTAAAAACTGATAAAATACTTGCCAAACTTTTCAGAATCTGATAGACTAGTATGGTAACAATCTATGGCTCGCAAAGAGACCATGGCAGAAAGGAAATATTGCAAAATGAAAAAAGATATCCATCCAGAATATCGCCCAGTTGTCTTCATGGACACAACTACTGGTTACCAATTCCTTAGCGGTTCAACAAAACGCTCTAACGAAACAGTTGAGTTCGAAGGCGAAACTTACCCATTGATCCGTGTGGAAATTTCATCAGACTCACACCCATTCTACACTGGACGTCAAAAGTTCACTCAAGCAGATGGACGCGTGGATCGTTTCAACAAAAAATACGGTCTCAAATAATGATAAAAAGAACAGTTTCGGCTGTTCTTTTTTGTTTCTTGAAATCAACTGCTGTTTTCATGTTCCAACCTCATACTCTTCGAAAATCTTTTCGGTAATTTAATGTTAGGGGATTTATACTAACAATAGACTTTTAACCCTAAAATTGATAAAATAGGGAAGAAAATAATTGTAAAAGGAAACTATAAATCACCATGATGAACATGCAAAACATGATGCGCCAAGCACAAAAACTTCAAAAACAGATGGAACAAAGTCAAGCAGAACTTGCTGCTATGCAATTTGTTGGCAAATCTGCTCAAGAACTTGTTCAAGCGACCTTAACTGGTGACAAAAAAGTTGTCAGCATTGACTTCAATCCAGCTGTCGTTGACCCTGAAGATCTTGAAACTCTTTCTGATATGACTGTTCAAGCCATCAACTCTGCTCTTGAACAAATCGATGAAACTACCAAGAAAAAATTTGGTGCTTTCGCTGGAAAATTGCCATTCTAAGCATAAGAAAAACAAGCATTCAATAGAATACTTGCCTATCATGGGAGGAACAACTGTTCCTCTTTTTTATTACTAAAAATTAAAGAATTCCATTGCCTGTTTAAACAGTAAATCCGTATACTCTGGGTCTTCTTGGGCAATGGTAACCTGATCTTGAATCATTTCCAAGTCATCCGTTATCATGCCGTCTGCACCCAAATGAACAGATTTATCAAAGGACTCTGAACTATTGATGGTCCACACGTACAATTTCTGATCGGTATTCCAAAGCTTGTTGACAAAATTTTCATCTAAAGTTGAATACTCCATGGTGTAACCTGTAGCCTTGGTTCTTGGAAAAATACTATTATAAGGTAGGATTAAAAAGACTGGAATTTGAGTATCGTAGACTAAAACCTGGTCAATCACATGGTAGTCCAAGGATTGCATTTGGTGACCATTCTGCTTAAGAACAGTGCCATATTTTTCCATAAATCGTTTCATCATATCTGGGCTATCTTTTCGACTGGTTTTAATCTCAATAAGAAGTTTCTGATGCAATTCATTGGCTTTGTTAAGGTAGTCATCAAAACTAGATACCTTGGTATGATAGCCATTTTCAGAAATATCAAGTTTGGTTAATTCATCCAAAGTTAGATCCTGAGGATTGGCATTAACTCCTGTCAGATTCTTGATATTGGCATCATGCATCATGACAAACTGGCCATCTTTTGTTTCCTGAACATCTGTCTCAACGAAATCTGGAGATAACTGAGCGGTTTTTTCTAGTGATTGAACGGTATTTTGAACACCATTTTTATCTGAAACACCGCGATGAGAGATAATTAAAGGTTTATGTGAAACTGGAGCTTCTAAATAAACATAACCCTCAAGAGCGAAAAAGATACAAGCACAGCCCATCACTCCCCATCTCATCCAGTGGTCTTTCTTTCTCCTTGGTGTGATTTCTAATTCCTCCCCTGTCAAAAAGGAAACAAACTTAATGAGAAAGTAAGTCAAGGCCATATAGTGGAAATTCTTAATCAAGACAAAGTTGATAATTCCCAGCACAAGAGATTCCTTATGGGTCAGACCATCCATCAGCACCTGACTTGCTAATATTGGAATCAATAAAAGAATGAAAAATAGGTAGGTTTTGACGACAATCCAAAGCAAGTTCCAAGTATAAAACCAGGAGTGCTTTCTTGTCTTCTCTAGACTGTATCTGACTGCTTCTTTGACTGTTTTTTTCTCAAATAAAAGCTGAGGTAGAGCAAACATGAAACGCACTGAAATGTAAAATAGAAGTAAAGCCAGAATAGTAACCACTATACCTACTAGCCAATACTTGTCTTCTACATAATCAACGATAAAGTCCGGTATGACAATTTTATTTAGGTAGTAAATCTTTAAAATCTTTCGAATCAATGGAAAGAGCATCATGACATAAAAGAAGATAAAGGCTATCTTTGCAAGCGTGACTTGCTTCATAAACAAAAAACTTTGGCGAAAGACCTTGCGACTGTACTCCAGCAAGGTCCTTTTTTCATGGCATAATAAATGCCGGGCTCCGATAAAGAGAAGTCCTATCTGGTAATAGGCGATCAGTAAATTAACGATTACCAGAATAAATAAAGCAAGACTAACAAAGGGAGAACCCTTTATAATGGCAAAAATATTGTTGTAAGATAGAAAGAGATAACCTGTCTGACGGAGTAAAAGTCCAGCAATCCAAGAATTGGACGGTAACCAGACAAACTCAATCATCATAAAAGTCAAGAAAAAGAGAAAGAGTATTTTATCTAGATTAAAGTATATCTGCTTAAAACCTAGATTTTTAGGTTTTTCAGGTTTCATAGGCACTCCTAGTCAAATAATTGAGACAAGTCCAAGCCTCCAAAAGGATTGTTTGATAGACTACTTTCTGTCCCTAACAATTCTCTAGCTTGGTCTGACTCTAGAAAGGACTCGTAAACACGCGCTGTCATACGAGCATCCTCTAAGCTATTATGAGACTGACCTTGAAATTCAAGAAACGAGGCAACGGTTTGCAATTTGAGATTGGCAATACCGTGTAAATCCGAACTCCGACGTTCAAAAGCTTCATCATACAGATCCACCTTGTACTGTCGGCTGTAGTCTAAACCATGCTCTGCTAGAATAGGCAAATCACTTTTAGCAGCATTGTAGCCTACCATAGGTAAAGAACCCACAAAATCTTGGAATTCTTTTATAACTTCCTCCACTGGAGGAGCATCTTTTAAGGTCTCAGCTGTAATCCCAGTCAAACCATTTATAAAACTCTTTAGAGGCACACTGGTATGAACATAGGAATCATAGGCATCGATCTCCTGACCATCTCTAAAACGCACTGCCGATACTTGAATCAAGTGTGTTTGTCCTTCGTGCTGATTAAATTCTAAGTCAAAAGCAATGTAATCTTCTAATCGTTCCATTTTCTACCTCTCCTATACTGTTATTTTACTTGAGCAACTATACTATTTAGAAATAAAAGAAGCCATCAGGTTAGCATTAACCTAAACAGCTCCTTGATTATCCTCCAAATAAACGAGCAAAAAAGCCTTTCTTAGTGGATTGGACTTCTTCTTTTGCTTGGTCCAGCTCTAGCTTAAGATTTTCTTGATCCTTCATGGCTTGAAGAGTCAATTGTTGCTGCTGATCGAGTTGTTTGTCTTTCTCAGCAATCTGACGGTCTTTGATACGCATCTGCTCATCTTTTTCTGATAACTGACGATCCTTGGCTTTTAATTGTTCATAAAGACGAAGAATTTCTGCATTCTTCTCATCAACCAGAATCTCCATCAGTTCACGTTGCTTGACATCTTCACTGACAGGCTCATCTTCAAAAATCGTTTTTTTATAGATTTCTTCTAGCTTAATCAAGCCACTTCTGGTAACGACTGTTACCCCTTTGTCATTTTTATCTGTGTCTTCTTCTGGTAATTCTTTGACACGGTTATTGATTGCTTGACGAGATAATCCTAAAACCTCTGCAATCTCACTGACGGTCATTTCAATACTCATAATATCCTCTGAAACGTTTTCTAGCTTTTCTTTACTTAAATCTTATCATAAGCTAGATAAACTGTCAAATTTTCGCTTAATCTAAGGCCTTCAAAAAGGCTAGCAAGACTTGGGCAGAGCGACGTCCAGCTTCGATAATAAACTCATCAAAAGAGATGTTTGCTTCATGGTTGGCATTATCACTCATAGCTCGGATGACTAAGACTGGAAGATTAAGGGCATGCGCTGCCTGAGCAATCGCTGCCCCCTCCATCTCAACAGCTAAAACTTCTGGGAAATGGGACTTAATCGCTTCTATCTTGTCATTTCCTGCAACAAAACTATCTCCTGTAGCAATCAAACCAAGATGCCAGTTTTGCTCCAATTGAGATAAACTCTCTTGAATTTTGGCAACAAAGGTTTTATCTGATTCAAAATAAAGCGGTTGTTGCGCCATTTGTCCATAAGCATAGCCAAAAGCTGTGACATCCACATCATGATAGGCTAATTTGTTAGCAATCACGACATCCCCAACAGCAATACCTTCTGCTACTGCCCCAGCTGATCCCGTGTTAATTAGAGCATCCACTTGGAAATGATCAGCCAAAATCGCCACACTCATAGCAGACATGACCTTACCAATTCCACTTTCTACAAGAACGACTTCATGCGAAGCAATGGTTCCTGTATGATAAGTATTGCCTAAAACAACTTGCTCCTGGGCATTGTCTAAATGCTGGACCAGATAAGCCAGTTCTTCTGGCATAGCCGCAATAATTCCTATTTTCATTTCAATTCCTTTTCTATTACAAAAGTTTCATTGCTAAGACAAGCAAAATTAAGAGAAAGATGACTGCAAATAAGATTTTATTCAGTTTAGAATTGAAGACATTTCTCTTGGTATTTTCAATGCGACGGCTTTTATGAATAGACGGTTCGACATGAATCTTCAAGGTTTCCTGGCTAAAACCATGATCCTTAGGATTGGCATAACCAAAACGGGAAGAAGAGGTTGGTAAAATCTTAGTCTCCTCATCATCTAGTAAAGGAGGACCTGAAATTTTTTCGCCTCTATTAGCCCTTTCAATCATTTCATCCGTTAATAAAGGTTTACCCATACTGACCTCCTCTATTTTTTCTGCAATTCCCAGTATTGAACAGCCATAATCGTCTTGGCATCACAGATATGACCTGATTGGATTAATTCCTTGGCTTCTTCTAAGCTCACTTCAAGAACTTCTAAGGTCTCATCTTCATCCTGCGGACGCGGATTTTCCACTTTCGTCAAATCGCTTGCTAGGTATAGTTTTAACTTTTCATTACAAAAGCCAATGGCTGAGTAAAAATCATACAAGAGTTCTAACTTCCCTGTATAGGCTGTTTCTTCCTCTAATTCACGAAGTGCTGCTGCGACAGGGTCTGTGTTTTCTCCTACTTCCAACTTTCCGGCTGGAATTTCGTAAGAGACTGCCTCGATAGCTTTGCGGTACTGCTTGACCAAGATGAGTTTTTGTTCATCCGTTACAGCTAAAACACAGACAGCTCCATTGTGGAAAATCAAATCCCGTTGGGCAGTTCCTTTACCTTCTGGTAATTCAACCTGATCTTGGACCAGTTTAAATATTGGTCCTTGATAGATTTCTTTTCTGCTAAGTGTTTTTTCTTCAAATTCCATGATAGGCTCCTACTGATTCTTAGGATGATGAGGAAGGCGTGTTGCATATTCGTCTTTATTAACCTGACGACCGCGACCAATCGCAATCGCATCTGCTGGCACGTCTTTAGTTATAGTTGAACCAGCACCAACGAGGGAATTGTCACCAAGTTCTACTGGCGCAATAATGGTTGAATTTGAACCAACAAAGACATTGTTGCCGATGACTGTCTTGTATTTGTTTTTGCCGTCATAGTTAACTGTAATGGTTCCAGCACCAAAATTAACCTTGCTACCCACTTCACAGTTTCCAATATAAGTCAAATGACCAGCCTTGGTATTCTCACCGATTGAAGAACCTTTCACCTCAACAAAGTTACCAATATGAACTTGGGCAGCTAGACTCGAACCTGGACGAATGTGGGCGTAAGGACCGACTGTTACACCGTCTGCAACACTACTTTCTTCAATCATAGAATTGGTAATGACAGCTCCTGCTCCGATAGTGCTATCCACCACATAAGTTCCATTTGTCAAAACAGTCTCAGCACCAATTTTCGTTTGCCCCTTCAAGGTAACGTTGGCTTCGATTTGAACTTCAGGCGCAATCTCAACATCAATATCGATATAAGTTGCTTCTGGATTGACAAAGCTAACACCATTGACCATATGCTGATGATTGATGCGACGACGCATAACTGACTCAGCTGTCGCAAGTGCCACACGGTCATTTACCCCAAGACTTTCATCAAAATCTTTCAAAGTATAAGCGCCAACTTTTTCACCAGCTTCACGGAAAATGCCAATGACATCTGTAATATAGTATTCACCTTGAGCGTTATTGGTATTGATATTTTTCAAAGCCTCAAACAAACGCTCATTGTTAAAGACGTAAGTTCCAGTGTTGATTTCCTTGATTTGTTTCTCAAAATCTGTGGCATCCTTCTGCTCAACAATGCGAAGAACTTCAGCATTATCATTACGAACAATTCGTCCATAGCCGAAAGGATTATTGGTTTCAGCAGTCAAAATAGTCGCTACATTCTTATGATTGATGTGGAAATCAATCAAGTTTTTCAAGCTTTCACCTGTGATTAAAGGAGTATCCCCTGCAATGACCAAGGTGTGACCTGACAAACCTTCTAGGATAGGCTCTGTCATCATAACTGCATGACCAGTCCCTAACTGTTCAGATTGAGTCACAAATTCTGTCTGTCCAGCCAAGACCTCTTCAACCAATTCCGCCTTGTGTCCGACAACGGTTACTGTTTTTTCAGGTTGGATAGCTCCCACACTACGGAAAACATGTTCCAACATAGAAATACCCGCAACCTTGTGCAAAACTTTTGGCAAATCAGATTTCATGCGAGTCCCTTTACCCGCTGCTAAAATAATGGCATAATTTGACATAATCTTCTCTTTTCTCTAGAAATTCCCTTTTATTATACCATATTTCAAATCATTCCGCGCTCTTGAATGAAAAAATGCTCTAAAGTCCTTTCTTAACCCATTTTTTGAGTATTTTTTTTGATTTTTTCTCATTTTTAAGGTAAAATTATGAGATATGAGAAAGAAAATTAATCCGCTTATTTTATTTGGTTTTTTTGGGATTATGATTTTCATTTTAATCCTGAATCGCCCTCGTTTTGAGGACCATCCTGTAAAAACAAAGTCAAATATCGCGCAAGTAGAAACGCAAGCGCTACACAATATAGATAAACCGGTAATTGATGTTTCTGGTTGGCAACGTCCTGAGGAAATAAATTACGATACTCTGTCCCAAAACATTTCTGGAGCTATCGTTCGTGTACATAGTGGCGCTCAGTCTTTAAAAGAAAACGATGCTTCCTTTGTTAATGGGGTAGATAAGGCCTTTAAAACCCATATTACCGAGTTTCAAAAACGAAATGTCCCAGTTGGTGTCTATGCCTTTGTAGCTGGAAAAAGTGTCCAAGAAATGGAAAAGGCTGCTGAAGTTTTTTATAACGCTTCATCGCCATACAGCCCTAGTTACTATTGGCTAGATGTGGAAGACAAAACCATGTCCAATATGAACGAAGGTGTTGAAGCCTTTCGTGCAAAACTAGAATCACTTGGTGCTAAAAATATCGGCATCTACGTTGGGGTCTACTTCATGGAAGAACACAGTATTGATACAGACAAGTTTACGTCTGTTTGGATTCCTTCCTATGGTTCTGACTCAGGATTTTACGAAGCTACTCCTAAGACTGATTTAGATTACGACATTCACCAATACACATCTAAAGGAAAAATTGCTGGCTTTGACCACGATTTGGATATCAACGTCATTTCTTCCTTAAAAAACAAAGAAGAAACCTTTAGAAAACTCTTTTTAAAACCTTAAAAGCATTTGTTTATCATTTGCTTTTTCTTTTTGTGTTTGATTGTGATACAATATAGTAAGGATTTTTTGAAATAGAAATAGTTGGAGGAAAAATATGCTCTCATGGTTAGCACGCGTTATTAAAGGGATTGTCATTGCTCTTGGATTTATTCTACCGGGAATTTCCGGAGGGGTTCTAGCAGCAATCTTAGGAATTTATGAACGAATGATTGGTTTTCTAGCCCATCCCTTTAAAGACTTTAAAGAAAATGTTTTGTACTTTATTCCAGTTGCCATCGGTATGCTTCTGGGAATCGGCTTATTTTCCTACCCGATTGAATACCTGCTTGAAAATTATCAGGTCTTTGTCTTATGGAGCTTTGCGGGTGCCATCATTGGTACAGTTCCTAGCCTTCTCAAAGAATCAACTCGAGAATCTGACCGAGACAAGATTGATTTAGCTTGGTTCTGGACAACCTTTATCATTTCTGGATTAGGACTCTATGCCTTAAATTTTGTCGTTGGAACCTTAAGTGCCAGCTTTCTTAATTTCGTCCTAGCTGGTGCACTGCTGGCTCTTGGCGTATTAGTTCCTGGCCTCAGCCCATCAAACCTACTTTTGATTTTGGGTCTTTATGCTCCTATGTTGACTGGTTTTAAAACCTTTGACCTCTTGGGAACCTTCTTTCCGATTGGAATCGGGGCAGGTGCAACTCTCATTATTTTTTCAAAATTGATGGATTATGCCTTAAACAACTACCACTCACGCGTTTATCATTTCATCATCGGTATCGTCCTATCAAGTACCCTTTTGATCTTAATTCCAAATGCAGGAAACGCTGAAAGTATCCAATACACAGGCCTTTCTCTTGTTGGGTATGTCATCATCGCCTTCTTCTTTGCACTGGGAATCTGGCTTGGTATTTGGATGAGCCAATTGGAGGATAAGTATAAATAATGGCAAAAAAAGTTAAAATCAAAAAAACATTGGTGGAACAAATCCTATCTAAAGCAAGTATCCCACATCAGGGGATTCAAATCAATGCCCTAGAAGGAGAGCTTCCTCAAGGTTATGAACGAGATCAGATTTTCAAAACCTTGGCTCTTTTGGGAGACAAGACAGGACCAATTATCGGAATTGTCCCTATCACCCAACACTTGTCGGAAAAGAAACTAGCAAAAATTTCTGGCAATAAAAAAGTGAGCATGATTCCACAAAAGGACTTGGAAAAAACAACTGGTTACATTCATGGAGCAAATAATCCTGTCGGAATTCGTCAGAAACACAATTATCCCATTTTTATCGATAAGATCGCTCTAGACTTGGATCAAATGATTGTCTCTGCAGGGGAAGTTGGTCACAGCATTATCGTTGCTCCCCAAGACTTAGCTAGCTTTGTAAAGGCTGACTTTGCAGATATCTTGGAGGACAGCAAGTAATGAAACTCTACTTTGTCCGCCATGGCCGCACAGTCTGGAACCAAGAAGGACGCTTTCAAGGTGCTAGTGGTAATTCTCCCCTTCTTCCTGAATCCATTGACACCCTAAAACTACTTGGCCAGTATCTCAAGGATGTTCCTTTCGATCAGATTTATTCAAGTGATTTACCTCGAGCGGTCAGATCTGCCGAGATTATCCAAAGTCAACTCCAGACCCCCTGTCCTTTAGAAAGCGTTCCAAATCTCCGTGAATGGCAGCTGGGTAAGTTAGAAGGTTTAAAAATCGCAACCTTGGAAGCAATTTACCCACAACAAATCAAAGCTTTCCGATCTAATCTTGCTCAATTTGACACTCAAATGTTTGGAGCCGAATCCCTCTATAGCACCACGCAACGGACCATCCAATTTATCAAATCATTAAAAGATAGTCCAGCTGAGCGTATTCTAATTGTCGGTCATGGTGCTAATCTTACTGCCAGTATTCGTACTCTTCTAAGTTATAAAGAACCTCTTCTTCGTAAAGATGGAGGTCTAGCAAATGCCAGCCTGACAATTCTAGAAACCCATGATTTTGAAACATTTACGCTCGATACTTGGAATGATACTTCCTATCAATAACAGAACTTGATTTTATCGTCAAGTTCTTTTTAGTTTTGAAAGATTATCCGTGAATTTCTTGCTTATTTATGATAAAATGGGAGTATCGCAAAAAAATGACTCATCGTATTCAATTTTGAGTAAAACTAGGAGGATCCCATGTCAACAGAACATATGGAAGAACTAAATGACCAGCAGATCGTTCGCCGTGAAAAAATGGCTGCGCTCCGTGAACAAGGAATTGATCCTTTCGGAAAACGCTTTGAACGAACTGCAAATTCACAAGAATTAAAAGATAAATTTGCCGACCTCGATAAAGAACAATTACATGATAAAAACGAAACATCTACTATCGCAGGACGCTTGGTAACCAAACGTGGTAAAGGTAAAGTTGGATTTGCTCACCTTCAAGACCGCGAAGGGCAGATTCAAATCTACGTTCGTAAGGATGCTGTCGGTGAAGAAAATTACGAAATCTTCAAAAAAGCAGACCTTGGTGACTTCCTTGGTGTAGAAGGTGAAGTGATGCGTACAGATATGGGAGAACTCTCTATCAAGGCAACCCACATTACACACTTGTCTAAGGCACTTCGCCCACTTCCAGAGAAATTCCACGGTTTGACAGACGTTGAGACAATTTACCGTAAACGTTACCTTGACTTGATTTCTAACCGTGAAAGCTTCGAGCGTTTTGTCACTCGTTCAAAAATCATTTCTGAAATCCGTCGTTACCTTGACCAAAAAGGTTTCCTTGAAGTGGAAACACCTGTTCTTCACAACGAAGCTGGTGGTGCGGCGGCCCGTCCATTTATCACCCACCACAATGCCCAAAACATTGACATGGTGCTTCGTATCGCGACTGAGCTTCACTTGAAACGCCTTATCGTCGGTGGTATGGAACGCGTCTATGAAATCGGACGTATCTTCCGTAACGAGGGAATGGATGCCACTCATAACCCTGAATTTACTTCTATCGAAGTCTATCAAGCTTATGCTGACTTCCAAGACATCATGGACTTGACTGAAGGCATTATCCAACATGCTGCTAAATCAGTCAAAGGTGATGGTCCAGTTAACTATCAAGGTACTGAAATCAAAATCAATGAACCATTTAAACGTGTTCACATGGTGGATGCTATCAAAGAAATTACTGGTGTAGATTTCTGGCAAGACATGACTTTCGAGGAAGCCAAAGCTATTGCTGCCGAGAAGAAAGTTCCAGTTGAGAAACACTACACTGAAGTTGGTCACATCATCAATGCCTTCTTTGAAGAGTTTGTTGAAGAAACCTTGATCCAACCAACCTTTGTCTATGGACATCCAGTAGCTGTATCTCCACTTGCTAAGAAGAATCCTGAAGACGAACGCTTTACTGACCGTTTCGAGCTCTTCATCATGACTAAGGAGTACGGTAATGCCTTTACTGAGTTGAACGATCCAATCGATCAACTTAGCCGTTTTGAAGCCCAAGCTAAAGCCAAAGAACTTGGTGACGATGAAGCGACAGGTATCGATTATGACTACATCGAGGCTCTTGAATACGGTATGCCACCTACAGGTGGTTTGGGAATCGGTATCGACCGTCTTTGCATGCTCCTAACTGATACAACTACTATCCGTGATGTATTGCTCTTCCCAACAATGAAATAAATTCTTATCCTCTGGTACTTGCCAGAGGATTTTTTGATGCAAAAAGAGACTGAGGAAACACTCAATCTCTACTTTTCACTTCTTTCGTTGCCACATCTTCTCCAAACCATTTTTGGCTGATTTCCTGGAACTTTCCTTCTTGGTATAGTTGAACAAAGGCTTGGTTTAAAGCTTGTAGTAATCTCTTGTCTGCAGGTCTAACTCCGACCGCAAAGGATTCACTTTCAAATCCTGCTGAAAAGACATTGTAGTCATTTAATATACCCTCAGACTGGAGATAGTAATTAGCATACACTCGATCAATCAACAAGGCATCAATTCGATCATTTTTCAAATCAATCAAGGCCTCATTAAAACTCTGGTACTGATTGGCCTTCTGGTCTTTGACACGATTTTTCAGTAAATCTGGCTGGGCTTCAAAGTCTAAATAACCAGAGGAACCGGCTTGGGCTCCCAAAGTCTTATCCTTCATATCCTCTATTGAACGAATCTGCTGGCTTTTCTTCGCAACCAGAACTTGCTGATTTTCCATATAAGGAATGCTAAAGGCAACCTTCTCTCGGCGTTCATCAGTGGCAGAATAGCCATTCCAGATGGCATCTATGGTTCCATTTTGTAGCTCCGTCTCCTTAATATCCCAGTCGATTGGTTGAAATTGCACCTTGACACCTAATTTTTCAGAAACTGCTTGCGCCAAATCAATATCAAAGCCTGTATATTGGCCATTCTTTTCTTCAAATCCCATGGGTACAAAGGTATTGTCAAAACCAATAGTAATAGTCCCCTGCTCTTGATACTTATCCCAGTTATCCTGCTTTGGATCACTAGCCTTCTGAGTACAAGCCGTTAAAAAGAGAGTCAGGAGAGAAACCAATACTAAAGCAATTTTCTTATTAGTCATTGGCACCTCCTACTTGGGCTCAACTTTGAGAATCTGATCTGCGATATTTTCCGCAAACTGCAAATCGTGGGTAACCACAATCTGGGTCATGCCAAGTTTCCTATTTTGCAAGATCAGCTTTTCCACTTCCAAGCGTAATTCTGGATCCAGGGCAGAAGTTGGTTCATCGTAACCTATGATTTCTGGGTCAATCATCATAGCACGCGCCAAGGCCACCCGCTGCTTTTGCCCACCTGATAGTGAGAAGGGATAGGCATCTGCATGTCCTGCCAGCCCTAACTGTTCCAAGAGTCCACGTGCCTTCTTCTCTGCCTCTTCCTGCTTCATTCCCATTGTTTTCACAGGAGATAAGGTCAAATTGTCTAGAACTGATAAATGAGGGAAAAGTTGAAAATCTTGGAATACAAATCCCAGTAGATTTCGCTTCTCCAATTCATTCAGTTCCAAAGGTTCTCCATTATAAAAGATTTGTCCTGAATCGATGGTTTCAAGACCTGCAAGCATACGTAAGAGGGTTGTCTTACCTCCACCCGAAGGCCCAACGATAGCCAGGATTTGCTTTTCAGGAATTTTTAGACTGAAATTAGATAAAATTTGCTTTCCACCAAATCCCTTATTGATATTTCGTAATTCTAACATGGCAGCCTCCTATCTATAGTAACTGTACTTCTTCTCAACTTTTTTGGAAATGATTGTCACAATCCCAATCAAAATCAAGTAAATGGCTCCTGCCAAGAACATGGGAACAAGACTGGCATCACGGTTGGCAGCTGTTCGACTCGCCAAGATAAGGTCTGAAATTCCTAGAGCGTAGACCAGAGACGTATCCTTGACCAAACTCATAACCTCATTAAATACGCTTGGAAGAACAATCTTGGTCACCTGAGGCAAAATAATATAGCGCACTGTATCAAAAGGATTAAACTTCAAGACCTTAGCAGCCTCGTATTGACCTCTAGGAATGGTATCAATCCCCCCACGGAAGATTTCAGCAAAGTAAGCCGCATAATTCAAAACAAAGGCAATAATAGCCGCAGGAAGACGATCCAAACGAATCCCAATACTTGGTAGGACATAATAGATAAAGATTAATTGCAAGAGCAAGGGTGTTCCCCGCATAATCCAAATATAAATATTAATCAGATGATGGAGGGGCTTCCAATGGACTTGCAAGGCAAAGGCAATCAAAACGCCCAAGGGAATAGAAAAAATCAAGACCAGTGCAAAAACCTGCAAAGTCATACTTGCACCGCTCAATAAACTTGGTAATATCTCAAACAAATAAGACATACTGCACCTCCTAAAAATAATTGTTCCTATTATAGCATAAATAAACAAAATAACCAAGAATTTTTGTAAAAAAATTCTCTTTGAAAAAGAAAAACTATATCTATCAAAAATGATTAGATACAGTTTTTAAAAATATATCCTTACAATGTCTCAAATAGTTCTTGCATTTGCACATCATCTGGAACCAGTTTTAAGTAAGCTTGAGCATTGACTTTTGCTTCCTCAAAGTAGCCCAGTTCACGCAAGAGATAGATATAGTGTTCTAGAAATTCTGGATTGTCTTTCAAATCTCCTACTAATTCTTGGTAATGCTCATAGGCAGTATCCAAATCGTCCATCTCTTGATAAGAACGAGCAACCATCCACTTGGTCAAAAGATTTTCTGGCTCATCACTTTGTAAGTCTAGAATGTCCTCATAACGTTCCTGTTCTAGATAAATAGTAGCCAAACGAAGTATGATTTCTTCCGTATCCTCAGCATCTTCTTTAGCAGTAAGGAGGTAGTTTTCTGCACCACTAGCATCATGTAATTCATAAGAAAATTGTGAAGCTGCTAACAAGAGTCTTGTTTCAAAAGGATTTTTCTCCAAGCCTTGCTTAGCGATACGTAGGGCTTCTTGAACTTGATGTTCCTTATGTAAGGCCTGACTATAACCATATTCATAGCCTTCAAAGTCAGGAGAAATGGTATCGATCTGCTTAAAATAGAGGACGGCCTTTTGGTATTCTTCTTGATCAAAGTAAAGACTGGCCAACTCAAAAGCTGTTAGGTCATCGTATTCTAACTCCAGGGCTTTTTCTAAAAACTCTGTAGCCGTTTCAAATTTCCCTAACTGGGCATAGGCAAAGCCAATCCGTTGATAGGTGGAAATGCCTGTTTGCTCATAAATAGTACGATTATCTAACTGGGCATATCCTTGAATGGCCTCTTGATAATTTTCCAACTCACTATCCAACTCTGCTAAGCCCAATATCAAGAGAGGATCCTCTGAGTAGGTCAAGGCCTCCAGCAGTTTCTCACGCGCCACATCTGTCAAACCTTCCAGCTGGTAAAGGTCTGCTTTCAGAGCCAAAGCCGAAACATACCAGTCACTGTCAGATTTGATTTCCTCAAGATAGGCAAAGGCTTCTTCGATTTGACCATCCTCGCTAACAATAGCCGCTAGATTAAGATTAACCTCTGGAAAGTCCTCTACGATTTTCAGGTAAATTTCCTTGGCATGAGGATAAAAACCAATTCCTTCTAGATAGTTGGCTAACTCATACAGAAGGTCACTTGGATCATTTTCTAAAGCTTTGACGAAATAGTGCTCAGCCTTGGTTAAATCTTGCTCCTCCAAAGCCTGTAACATCTGTTGACTATTGTTCACTCTTTACTTCCTCTCCTTCTAGTTCATATAGGCCACTGACTACCTTATACCATTCAAAAATCGCTGAAATGACAACCTTAGCAGAGGCATAAACTGGAATACCGAGCAAGACTCCCCAGATACCAAACATGGATCCTGAAGTTAACAAAACAAAGAGAACATTAATAGGATGGATGTTTAATTGACTTCCCAAAATCAATGGAGAGACAAAACGGCCTTCAATAGTTTGTTCTACTATAAAGACAATCACTACTTTTAAAAGCATAACTGGCCCAGCAATCAAGCCCAATACTAGGGCAGGAAGCATGGCTAAGAAGCTACCCAAATAAGGAACCAGATTTAAAATACCAGCAGTAACCCCCAACGTAACTGCATAGCGTAGACCAATAATCTTGAAGAAAATCATAAACATTACCGCTACAATAATAGCTACTGTCACTTGACCTCGAACATAGTTGGACAACTGCTGATTCACATCTGATAAAACCTGTCCAACAGGTTCTTTCAATTTCGTTGGCATGAATTGGGTCAAATAGTGACGCAGGCCTTTCCCATCACGTAAGAGATAAAAGAGCATGAACGGAACGATAATCAAGGCAACAATCACTTGAGAAGCCCCGCTAATAAAGGCGCTCACCCAGTTGACTGCCTGAGAAGAAACTTTACTTGCCCAAACTGTAGCCTGACTTGAAAAGTTTGTCAAAACTTGTTCTAACTGAGGTCTGAAATCATCTGGTAAACGCTTAGTTACCAAATCATCAATAACTCTATCAGCATCTTCAAGGTAGACTGGAACATTCCTTGCAAAACTTAAAACCTGACGTTGCAGATTTGGGATAGCTACTGCCAAGCCCCAAATGATAAAGAGAGCGATGATGACAAAGACAATACTAATCGCTATAACACGATTGATTTTGTGTTTCTCCATCCAATCAACTATAGGATTTAACAAATAGTATAGTAAACCAGATAGAATGACTGGCAACATCACGACTGCCAAAAAGTCTAAAACAGGTGAAAATAAGAAACTAATCTTACTTAAAATAAAAAGATTCAGTCCCAATAATAAGGTTACCAAAAATACCGTAATTGCCTTGTTATCCAAAAACCACTTGAAAAACCAAGATAGGCTAAAATGTTTCTCTTTTTGCTCCATAAATACTTCCTTTCTATTGTTCTCTCATTATACCATTTTTAAATCAAAATAACTCTTTTTTAAAGTGCTTACATGGAGACAGCGACATAAAAAATCCCCTCAAGAGAGGAGATTCGATTAGTCTTGAATATGACGGTCTAAGTTCTTCTGATAATCAGCATTGGATTTGCCTTTTTCATCAGCAAATTTCTTGCGGAACTCATCCATTTCTTTGGAAGTGACAATCTTATCTTGGAGTTTAAGATATTTATAACTGTTATCTCCTGTTTTGTCACCAATCCAACCATCAGCACCACTACCTAATACTTTCTTCGTTACTAACATTTGGGCACCGTCTGAGTGTACAGGAATAACTAGAGCACTATCTGTTAACCAAGCTTGCGCCTTAGCATATTTAGAATAACGTTTTTGCAGATCTGTTTTTTCACTATTTGCATCATCAATCAATCCTTTGTATTTATCCAATCCAACTGTTTTAATGGCTGGATTGTCTGTTCCTGGTGCTACACCAAGAGAGCCGAGGAGACTTGGACCTGAAGTTGGATCAAATACATCTAGATAAGTTGATGGATCTGCATAATCCGGACTCCAACCACTATTAACATTAATGTCCCAATCAACATTATTATTTGATGTTGCTAGAACAGTCATGTTTCCCAATTCATCATCAGAAACCTGTTGAATGTCAACAACTACATTTTCAGAGTCCAAGGCTTCTTCAATGGATTGTTTATAAGACTGAGCTTGATGGATAAAATCTGTCTGAGTCGATGAAACTGGAAGATCTAAATGAATTGGGAACTGTACTCCATCAGCTTGAAGAGTTTTCTTAGCAGATTCAAACTTAGCTTTAGCCTTGTCTACGTTATGAAGTGAATCTTGCGCATCATCAAGACTGACATCTTTCCAGACATTATCCAATTTATCCAATTCTATCTTTGTTACTTGACCAAACGATTGGTCTCCAACTTGTACAAATGTTGGAGGAGTGAAACTTGTACGTAGTTTACGAGGCGCTACTTCATCTCCAAACACCTGAGAAACAGCTGCTTTACGATCTGCAGCAAAAGCCAAGGCTTGACGGAAATCTTTGTTTAACAAGGCTTTCTTAGTAGAAGTTTTTTCTGCATCACTTGTTTTAGCAGTGTGATTGTAATTTACACGGTCGATATTGGTTGAGATATAAAAAACTCCTCCACGCTGTTGACCATACACAATATTATCCTTGTATTTTTCTTTTAGACGTTCATAGTTAGCAGAGTTTTTAAAGAGAGGCGCAGCTGGATAATGTCCCTCATCAAAACCGCGTCCTAGGGAGTCTGCATCTTGACCATCAAAGAAGGATAACTTGATATCATCAATAAAGACATTTTGTTTATCCCAGTAGTTTTGATTTTTTGTCATTTCGATAGAAGACTTAGATGTAAGACCTTTGAGGAGATAAGGCCCATTGTATAGAATGCTCGTTACATCCGTTGGTTTACCAAAGTCATCTCCTTTAGAAGCTAAAAAGTCTTCATTAACTGGTGCAAGGACTCCCATTGTTGTTTTTGAATTCCAGAAAGATTCTGGATGATTCAAAGTATAAACAACAGTATAATCGTCTGTTGCTTTTACACCAACAGTAGAAAAATCTGTTGTTTTCCCATTTACATAGTCATCCAATCCTTTGATAGAATCCTGTACGAGATAAAGAGCCTGTGATTTCTTATCTGCTGCGTGTTTCAGACCAGTTACAAAATCCTGAGCCTTAACTTCACCATACTCCTCTCCCTCATTGGTATACCACTTGACACCCTGACGGATTTTATAGGTATAGGTCAAACCATCTTTGGAAACAGTCCAATCTTCTGCAACTGATGGGACCAGATTCCCATATTGGTCATTTTCTAATAATCCATCAATAACATTACCTGTAATCTGTTTAGTGCTGACATTACCAGAAACTGTATAATCCAAAGTAACAGGATCTAATGAGAATACATAGGCATAAGTAACTGGTTTAGTTGCTTGTTTAGTTGCTTCTTTATTACCATTACCAGATGAACACGCTACTAGCACTGCTGCCGAGAGTACAGCAACTCCTGCTGCTAAGAAAACACGTTTTTTCATAGTTAAACTCCTTTGCAATTTGTATAAGATTATTATAGCACTTTTATTAAGTAAATCAATGAAAACATTTCTAATATTATCATCAAAAGAATTAGGTAAAGCTCTTGCTAATCTTGATTTCTTTATACTTCCATTTTTGTGATATAATAGTCTTATCTTTTGTATAGAGGTAAAGTTATGAAAAAAACTGTTTATTTTGGAACTTATACACGTCGGACTTCCCAAGGGATTTACAAGGCAGACTTTGATACAGAAACTGGTCAGCTTTCAAATCTAGAACTTTTTGCTACTGAGCCAAGTCCAACCTACCTTGCCTTTGACCAGCACCAACATTTATACACTGTTGGTAGTCAAGACGATAAGGGTGGAATTGCAGCATATCAAACTAATGGTAACTTATTAAATCACGTCGTTGAAGAGGGAGCCCCCCACTGTTATGTTGCCGTTGATGAAGAGCGTGATTTGGTTTACGCGGCAAACTACCACAAGGGACAGGTCCTTGTTTATAAACGTCAGGAAGATGGTCGTCTTGTACTTAGTGATATTGATCAACACAGTGGCCAAGGTCCACATGAAAATCAAGCTTCTCCACATGTTCACTATACAGATTTAACACCTGACCACTATCTAGTGACCTGCGACTTGGGAACAGACCAAGTTATCACTTATGATTTTGATTCAGAAGGAAAATTATCTAAGCTCTATACCTATCATAGCCAGCCAGGAGCAGGCTCACGCCATATTATTTTCCATAACCATTATAAAATCGCTTATCTCATTTGTGAACTCAATAGCACTATCGAGGTTCTAATCTACGATGGTGTTGGCGAATTTGAACGCATGCAAGTCATTTCAACTCTACCAGACGGTTATGAAGGCTTTAATGGTACTGCTGCCATTCGTCTCTCTAAAGATGGTAAATACCTCTACGCCTCTAACCGTGGTCATGATTCTATCGTAGTATATACAATCCTTGCGGACGGTAGCTTAGAGTTGTTAGAAATCGTTCCGACACATGGTCAGACTCCACGTGATTTTGATTTGACACCAGACCAAGAATTTGTCATTGCTGTCCATCAAGACTCTGACAATGCAACCGTCTTTAAACGCAATTCTGAAACTGGACGTCTAGCAGAACTTTCTAATGACTTTCATGTCCCAGAAGCAGTCTGCATCAGTTTTGCCCCTTAAGAAAACATAAAAAAACGGGCTCTATAATATTTGTAGTGGGTAAATCCCCTATGGATATTATGGAGCCTATTTTGTTGTAGAAAAGAAGTCCCATATCATCTATAATGAAAAGCGACCAAACTATCATTAGAAAGAATCATATGGAACAATTACATTTTATCACAAAACTGCTAGATATCAAAGACCTCAATATCCAAATTATGAATCAATTTCATCGAAAGTCTCATGAATACAAGGCTATCAAGCGCTACTGGAAACTCATCCAACAAGATAGTCGGAAAATAAGCGATAAACGTTTTTATCATCCTACTTTTCGTATGCACTTGACGAATAAAGAGATTTTAGACAAGCTTTTGGGCTATTCAAAAGACTTGAAACACCACTACCATCTCTATCAACTCTTGCTGTTTCACTTTCAGGACAAGAAGCCTGACAAATTTTTCGGACTCATTGAGGACAATCTGCAGCAGGTTCATCCTCTTTTTCAGACTGTCTTTAAAACCTTCCTCAAAGATAAAGAGAAGATTGTCAATGCCCTTCAACTACCCTATTCAAACGCCAAATTAGAAGCAACGAATAATCTCATTAAACTCATCAAACGCAATGCCTTTGGATTTCGGAACTTTGAAAACTTCAAAAAACGGATTTTTATTGCTCTGAACATCAAAAAAGAAAGGACGAATTTTGTCCTTTCTCGAGCTTAGCTTTTCTTCAACCCACTACAGTTGACAAAGAGCCAAAAAAAGAAGATGACGAATCATCTTCTTAAAAACTATGAGTTTTTAGTCTTCTTTTTTCTTGCGAGAAAGAAGTCCAAATCCACCTAGGGCTCCAAGAAGTCCAAGCGCTGCGAGGCTAGCGTTAGCTTCTGTACCTGTGTTAGGCAATTCTTTAGCCACTGTATTCACGTTAGCTGTTTCTTGGTTAGCGTTTGTGGCTTGAGTAGCTTGGTCATTAGCTAGAATTGCATGATTAGTTGCTGGAGAAACTTTCAACATGAAGTCTTCTATACGTTTAACCATTGCATCCACTTCTGCTTGAGTTGCGTTTGCATTGGCAAATACTTCTTTAGCGGCTGCTAATAATGCGTTCGCTTCTTTCACAGTTTCTGCATCAAGCTTAGCTGATTCTTGGATGATTAGCTTATCCAATTGACGAATAGCACCTTCTAACTTCGATTTATCGACTATCGTTTCAGCGTTATTAATTCTATTATTTCCTCGATTATATGATGGAACATAAGGAATTTCTTTAAAGATATCTTTAGCTAAAACTGTATATGCTTTACCATTATTCAAAATAACCGTTGCATTTCCTTTATCATCGAAGATTACTTCTGCTACATCTGGGTTAGCTGCCATAATTTTGGCTTTAGCTCCCGCTTTATCCGCGTCTGTTAAGTTGTCCAAATCAGCTACAAGTTGTTTTTCAAAATCAAGATTAAGATTTTCACCATTGTTTTTAGTTGCTACATCTGCTTCATCTTTAACTAATTGTTCAGCTGAAATTGTTGCTGTTTTTCCATCTACTGTGGTTACTGTCGCGTTACCCTTTTCATCTACAACAACTGTTGAGCCTGGATTTACAGCTTCCACAGCAACCTTAATCTTAGCAATTTCTTCAGGAGTTAAGTTATTCTTATCTGCTACCAAGGTGCGTGTAGCTGGAATATTCACACCATTTTGCTCAGATAGGTCTGCAAGTTTTTCTGTTGGAATAACTAGTTGAGAAGCAGGAATTACGGCTGTCTTACCATCTTTCGTAGTAACTGTCGCATTTCCTTTGTCATCTACTACTACCTTAGCACCTGGATTAACTGCTTCTACTGCTGTCTTAACTGCTTCTTTTTCTGAATCAGTTAAAGCATCTTTCTTAGCAACTGCTGTTTTAACCGCCGGTGTGTTGATATCATTGCCTGCATTTGGTTTAGCGACTGCTTCTGCTGTCTTCGTCAAATCAGCTGCTGGAATAACCGCTGTCTTACCTGAAGGTGTTGTAACAGTTGCGTTACCTTTGTCATCTACTACCACCGTAGCTCCTGGGTTAACGGCTTTAACCTTATCCTCAATAGCTTTCTTCTCTTCTGGAGTAAGGGCTTCTGGATTGGCTACTACTGTCTTAGACGCTGGCTTAACTACATCGTCGCCTGCATTTGGTTTAGNCGCTGCTTCTGCTGTCTTCGTCAAATCAGCTGCTGGAATAACCGCNGTCTTACCTGAAGGTGTTGTAACAGTTGCGTTACCTTTGTCATCTACTACTACTGTAGCTCCTGGGTTAACGGCTTTAACCTTATCCTCAATAGCTTTCTCCTCTTCTGGAGTAAGGGCTTCTGGATTGGCTACTACTGTCTTAGACGCTGGCTTAACTACATCGTCGCCTGCATTTGGTTTAGACGCTGCTTCTGCTGTCTTCGTCAAATCAGCTGCTGGAATAACCGCTGTCTTACCTGAAGGTGTTGTAACAGTTGCGTTACCTTTGTCATCTACTACAACCGTAGCTCCTGGGTTAACGGCTTTAACCTTATCCTCAATAGCTTTCTTCTCTTCTGGAGTAAGGGCTTCTGGATTGGCTACTACTGTCTTAGAGGCTGGGGTAATCACATCGTCGCCTGCATTTGGTTTAGCCGCTGCTTCTGCTGTCTTCGTTAATGCTGATGCTGGAATAACCGCTGTCTTACCTGAAGGTGTTGTAACAGTTGCGTTACCTTTGTCATCTACTACAACCGTAGCTCCTGGGTTAACGGCTTTAACCTTATCCTCAATAGCTTTCTTCTCTTCTGGAGTAAGGGCTTCTGGATTAGCTACTACTGTCTTAGACGCTGGGGTAATCACATCGTCGCCTGCATTTGGTTTAGACGCTGCTTCTGCTGTCTTCGTCAAATCAGCTGCTGGAATAACCGCTGTCTTACCTGAAGGTGTTGTAACAGTTGCGTTACCTTTGTCATCTACTACCACCGTAGCTCCTGGGTTAACGGCTTTAACCTTATCCTCAATAGCTTTCTTCTCTTCTGGAGTAAGGGCTTCTGGATTGGCTACTACTGTCTTAGACGCTGGCTTAACTACATCGTCGCCTGCATTTGGTTTAGTCGCTGCTTCTGCTGTCTTCGTCAAATCAGCTGCTGGAATAACCGCTGTCTTACCTGAAGGTGTTGTAACAGTTGCGTTACCTTTGTCATCTACTACAACCGTAGCACCTGGGTTAACGGCTTTAACCTTATCCTCAATAGCTTTCTTCTCTTCTGGAGTAAGGGCTTCTGGATTGGCTACTACTGTCTTAGACGCTGGCTTAACTACATCGTCGCCTGCATTTGGTTTAGCCGCCGCTTCTGCTGTCTTCGTCAAATCAGCTGCTGGAATAACCGCTGTCTTACCTGAAGGTGTTGTAACAGTTGCGTTACCTTTGTCATCTACTACTACTGTAGCTCCTGGGTTAACGGCTTTAACCTTATCCTCAATAGCTTTCTTCTCTTCTGGAGTAAGGGCTTCTGGATTTGCTACGACTGTTTTATCTGATGGTGTATTGATGTCGTTTCCTGCATTTGGTTTCTTAGTATCTTCAGCAGTACGTACTAATTCATCTACAGGAATCACTTGTGTTTGTCCATCTGGAGTTGATACTTTAGCATTTCCTTTTTCATCTACTGTTACTACAGAATTTGGATTTACTGCTTCTACAGCTGCTTTAATTTTTTCTTTTTCAGCATCTGTTAATTTAGCTGGATCTGCTACAACCACTTTATTCGCTGGTTTAACTACATCATTTCCTGCTTTTGGTTCATTTGCTGTATCAGACGTTTTCACAACTTGTTCAGGAGTGATGGTTTCCTGATGACCATCTGGAGTTGTAACAGTAATATTTCCATCTGCATCTTGAGTAATTTCTTTAGCATCTGGATTTACTTTCTTAACAGCTTCTAAGACCTTAGCTTTTTCATCGTCTGTTAAAGCACTTGGATCATTTACAAGAACTTTATCAGCCGGAATATTTACTTCGCCTACAGCTTTAATAGCAGCTTTATCTGATTCTTCAATTCCGTTAACAGCTTCTGATGTTGTAGCTTTATCTACAGCTTTTTTAGCTTGTTCTGCAATCTTATCTACTTGAGCTTTAAGATCTTCTTTTGCTTTAGGAGTTAAATCTGTACGTGCATCAATTGCTTCTTTTTTAGCTGTTGCCTCTTCATCAATTGCTTTACGTGCATTTGGTTTATCTTCTACAACTGGTAAAACTTTTTCGATTGCTGCTTTCACATCATCAGTAAATTTATTTACTTCTGCATCTGTTGTTTTATCATCAATTGCTTTCTTAGCTTCTTCTGCTAAGAATTTAGCTTGATCTGCTGCTACTTTTTTCTCTTCATCAGTAGCATCTGGCGTACTTTCGATAGTTTTTAGTTGTTCAGCTAATTTAGCATCAATTGCTTTTTTAGCTTCTGGTTTAGTTACTGCTGTTGGATTTACTGCAGTTACTTCGTCAACACCTGTTTTCTTAGCTGTATCTACTGCTGTTTGTGCTGTTTGTGCAGCTTCTGGTGTATCTGCTACATCTGGTTGTTTAGCGATTTCTGCTAATTGTGCATCAGCTTTATCTTTCGCTTCTTTCTTAGCTGTAGCTTTTTCTTCATCAGTTAAATCAGTACGTTTATCAATTTCAGCATTTTTATCTTCTAATGCTTTCGCGATTGCTTGTTTAGCTGGTTCTTTTGCTACTGGAGTTACATTTGCAACTGCTGTTTCACCATCTGTTTTAGCTTGATCTACATCCGCATCTGTTGTTGCTTTATCAATAGCATCTTTAGCTGCATCTGCTTTTGCTTTCGCTGCTTCTTTTGCTGCTGTTTTTTGCTCAGGTGTTAAATCATCACGAGCGTCAATTGCGTTGTTTTTAGCTGTTAATGCATCTTCAATTGCTTTCTTAGCCACATTTTTCTTAACCGCTTCTGGATTTACTGCTTTAACTTCCGCAACACCCGTAGTTTTAGCTGTGTCTACTGCTGTTTGCGCCGCTGTTGCTTTATCTGAGGTATCTGCAATCGCTGGTTGAGCATTGATAGCATCTGTAGCTTTTTTAGCTAAGTCTTTCGCTTCTTTCTTAGCCGCTTCTTTTTCTTCTGTCGTTAAATCTTTACGAGCATCAAGTTCTTTTTCTTTCTCAGCTAATTCATCTGCTACTGCTTTTTTCGCTTCTTCTTTAGCGATTGGGTATACAGATGTTACATCTGCAACACCTTTATCTTCTGCATCGTTAACAATTTTTTGTGCTGCTGCCGCTGCATCTGCTGTTTCTGCGTTATCAGGTTGGGCATTAACTTTTACAAGTTCTGCATCTGCTAATTTCTTAGCTTCAGCCTTAGCTGCATCTTTTTCTGCTTGACTTAAATCAGCACGGTTATCAATTTCTTGATTTTTAGCTGTTAATGCATTGCCAATAGCTTCTTTTGCATTTTCTTTCGCAATTGGGTTAACTTTGCCAATTTCTGTTATTCCAGTACCTTTCGCTGTATCTACAGCTGCATCTGTTGTTGCTGCATCGATTGCTTTTGTTGCATCTTCTGCTGCTTTAGTAACTTTAGCAAGAGCCGCATCTTTTTCTGCTTGTGTTAGATTTTTATCAGCATTAATTGCATCGGCTTTCGCTTGGCGCGCTGCTTCAACATCTGCTTTAGCAGCAGCCTTTTTAGCTACTACTGGATTGTCCCCTGCGATTGCTGTAGTTCCAGCATTTTTGGCCTTATCAATAGCATCTTTTGTCGTTACATTAGCATCGTTAATCGCTGCTACTGCTTTTTCTTTATCTGCTTTTACTTTTGCGATTGCTGCTGCTTTTTCTTCGTCAGTAGCGTTTGGAGTTTTGTTAATCTCAGCAATCTTATCTTCTGCTGCCTGGTTAACTGCATTAATCGCTGGCTGTTTGTCTAGTTTTACTACTTCTGTTAGAGTTAACTTATCTGTAGAACCATCTTTATAAGTAACTACAATTTTATCGCCTTCTTTAGTTATAGATTTAATATATTGTGAAGCATTTTCTACTAATGATCCATTTTTATCTTTTAATCTTTCATCATCAGCAGTATTGTATTGAATCTTAATGTTATTTTTAATTTTTTCAAAATCATCATTTGATAAATTGTTAATGTCAGATACTGCTATTTTATTAGCTTCTTCTGTTTGTCCTTGAATATCATATTTCTGAGTTTGTTCACGAACTACTAGTTTGAACCATCCTTCTGGCACTTGGTCTACTGTCTTACCTGAATCACTATTACCATTAGGGTCAGAGAATGTTGCACCTTCTAAATCTTCTGCAACTAAGTATCTTGTCATTAAGTTACCTTTAAAGTTTGGTTGACCTGATACTGACACTGTTCCTGTAATCGTTACTTTTGCTGGATTAGTTTCAGTTGCTTCAATTCCTGTTTCATTTCTTTGGTAACCTGTTGTTAATCCATATTGATCTCTTATTCTACCGCCGGCAGCACCTGGAGCATCATTTCCTCTACCACCTTCAGCAATACGAATATCTTTAATTTTTCCGGAATCATCAGTTGCTGATAATTCTATATTTGTTTCTTCGCCTTTATAAACATAGATTTCTTTTGTAGCTGGATTAGAGAACGGGATAATTCCTTTCGGTCTTACATTTAAAACTTTACTTTTTTCAATTGTATCTACAGAACCATCTTTATATGTTACAACAAGCTTAGAAGAGTCAGTTGTCGATACTGCAACAGTATCAATTAATGAAGTAGGATTAGTAACTGCTGTACCTTTTAGACTTGCAAGTCGTTCGTCATCATTTGTTGAAGAATACTCTAATTTCAATCTTGACTTAATCGTTGCTAAATCTGTTGCTGTAATATTATCAATATCATTAACAGTTATACGTGTAGAATCAGTTAAATCCTTAATATCATACTTAGATGTTTGATCTTTAACGACAAACCGAATATATCCTGGTTTAGATTTTGCATCAGGATCAATATCTAAAGCATTAAAGTTACGATCTGCTGGCATTGAACTAAAGTTATCATTGTCATTAGCAACAACATAACTTGTCCATTGTTTACCCGCATCCAGATTGGTTTCACCTGTCATTGTAATGGTTGCTTCCTGTTTGTTATCAGAAATTGTGCCCGCACCAGTAACAACACCATTATCAATCTTACCTGTTGTGAACCCAAAACCATCAGCATTATTCCAGTTAACATCTCCAGGTCCACGCAAGTAGAAATCTTTAACTGCAGTATCGTCTGACGCTTTGAATGTCAAATCTGTATTTTCACCAGTATAAACATAAACTTGTTTCTCTGCTTGGTTCGAATACGGCACTTTTACTGTAGGTAGCGGATTATTGCGTAAAACACTTGTTAAAGCAACAGAATCTGTTGAGCCGTCTTTATAAGTAACAACAATCTTATCTCCTTGCTTAGTTACAGTGTCAATGTAGTTCGAAGCATTTTCTACTAATTTACCGTTTTTATCAAGCAATCTTGCATCGTCTGCTGTATTATAAGTAATTTTTATATTATTTTTAATTTTCTCGAAATCTGCTTGAGATAGATTGTTTACATCAGCAACGGCTATCTTACCAGCTCCATTAGTTTGTGCTTGAATATCATATTTTTGAGTTTGTTGACGAACCCATAACTTAAAGTAGCCTTCTGGTAGTGGATTCGCATTTTCCTGATTGCCGGTAGGTTCTGAGAACACTGCCCCATCTAAATCTTCAGCAACTAGATAACGTGTCACTAACTTACCTGTATAAGTTGGGTTGTTTGGCACCGATATATTCCCAGTAATAGTTACCTTAGCAGGATTATCTTGGGTCGCTACAATTCCTTCAGTTTCATTTCTCTGAGATGAGAACGTTAGTCCATACTGGTTATTTATTTTACCACCAGCAGCCCCAGCAGCATCAATTCCTCTTGAACCCTCAGCTATACGAATATCCTTAAGTTTTCCAGAATCATCTGTTGCTGATAATTCGATATTTGTTTCTTCACCTTTATAAACATAAATATCTTTTGTAGTCGCATTAGAAAACGGAATATTCCCAACTGGTTTCTTATTTGTAACAGCTTCTGTACGGAAAGCATTATCTCCATCTAAGACTTTTCCATTACGCGAATCATTAGAACCAGTATTTTCAATTGAATTAGAATCAGATTTTTTCTCTGTATTATCTGCTTTTTTACCGACAGTTTCTTTACCATTTGTCGTATCTACTGCTGGTTTTTCTTGTTTCTCTACAGGTTTATTGTGCAATTTTGCGTTTACTACAGTAACAAGTGTATTATAAGCTACTTTTAGTTCATCTTGGCTAGTTGCAGAAGCAAGCACAGATTTAGCAGAAGCAAGCTCAGAATTTAAAAGAGCGATGCTCTCCTCAGTCTTATTAGCGTATTTACCCGCTGAAATTTTCTCTTCAATTTCAGCAATATAGCTTTTCAATTGAGTCTTATCCAAAACAACTTCTTTAGTTGGAACATCAGCTGTTTTTCCTCCTTGGATTCCAGCTCCTTGGATTTCAGCTCTTTGGATTTCATCGGCTTGAACAGACACCGCTCCATTACCCAAAAACATGAAAAGTGCAGCAACTGCTACGCTAGCTGCTCCAAAACTGTATTTACGAATTGAGTAACGCGTGACTTTTTCACGGCGTAAACGTTCAGAACGACTCATAGATGGTTTATTTCCCATTATCTTCTCCTCTAAAATTTATTTAGTTTAGTATCCATACAAAATACTAGCTGTTGCTAAGAACAGCTTGCAATTCTAATATGATTACTTATACATATCATTTTACTCTATTTTTTATTTATATTCAACTGATTAGAATCAAATTTTTACAAAAAAAAAAAAAGTGTTTTGCGAAAGTAGACAATTTTCTGATATCTGCGCACTGTATTTTTATACATATCATTGCAAGTTATTTGATAGATGGATCCATCGTTGGAATTAACCTATTTGTTGTAAAAAAACTATTAATCATAGTAAAACTCTCCGTTTGAAAGTTACTTATAAAAAGATGTTTATTTCAATCCAGACATATTCATTTTAGTATTGATTACACTACTAAATTCAGCTAACTAAAAAACTATCTATTTTCATATCTGCTAATTTAGAACATGCAAAAAGAGCAAATCAGAATTCTGATTTGCTTGCTTTTTGTTTAAAATCTCAATTTTAAGAATTCATAAGATAGATTTCTCAAAATCAATCTTCTAGAGTTGCTAAGAAGTTTAAAATTTATCTATTTTATTCTTCTTTTTTCTTTCCAACTACAAGTCCAAATCCACTTAGAACACCAATAATCCCTAAAGTTGCAAGTGTTGCATTTGATTCTGTCCCAGTATTTGGTAATACATTTTGAGAATCATTTGACTTAACTTCATCATCTCTAGTGTTATATCGGTTTTCGTTAGTATTCGGTGTCATCGGAGGAAGTGGTTTGCCAGTCTCTTCTATTACTGGTATTTCTACCTTAGTTCCTGGTTTGCCTTGTCCATCGTCATACTTAGGATTGTAGATGTCTTTATCGCGTTTGGTTACTGTTACTTTTACTGGTATTTCTTCTTTCGATCCATCTGGATACGTTACGGTTACTTTACCTGTAATTTCATCTCCTGGATTCTTATCCTCTGGAATTGTCACAGTTACTTTGCCCTTGTCATCTACGGTGATGCCTGGTGTATCACTTTCGAATTTTGTACCCTCTGGAAGTGGTTTGCCAGTCTCTTCTGTTACTGGTATTTCTACCTTAGTTCCTGGTTTACCTTGTCCATCGTCATACTTAGGATTGTAGA
>NZ_RJOH01000012.1:0-62417 GCF_003942995.1 Streptococcus mitis
CACGTAAGGGAAATAGTCCAGATAACGGTATGATGGAATCTTTCTTTGGCATTCTTAAGTCTGAAATGTTTTATGGTTATGAGAATACGTTTCAGTCACTTGAACACTTGGAACAAGCTATTGTAGACTATATTGATTACTACAACAACAAACGAATTAAGGTAAAACTAAAAGGACTTAGCCCTGTACAATACAGAACTAAATCCTTTGCTTAAATTAATTGTCTAACTTTTTGGGGTCAGTACATTAGGAACAACTTTTTTACTTATAATTAAAAGTTTCCCCTGCCAGCTTATCAGCTAACTTGGGGAAGAGAGTATAAAACTTATGGGCTAGGTTCAACAACATAGGGAGATTGAGTTCTCGTTTATTTTTACCTATAATCTTAACAATCTTTTTAGCCACTGTATCTGGTTCTAGCAGGAAACGGTCAACCGACTTAAGATAAGTCCCATCTGGGTCCGCTTTGTCAAAAAATCCTGTTCGGATTGGTCCTGGATTAACCGTTGTCACATAGACACCATAAGGCATGAGTTCTAATCGTAGGGCATTTGAAAAACCAATAGCCGCAAACTTAGTTGCTGAGTACAAACTAGACTTAGCTGTTGCAATCAAACCTGCCATGCTGACGATATTGATGATATGGCCTTTTCGGCTTTCCTTCATACGAGCCGCAAGGCGTCGAGATAGATTCATCAGGGCAAAGGTATTGACCTCAAACATCTGGTGAATATCTTGGTCGGAAATTTGGTCAAATTCCTCAAAAATCCCGTAACCAGCGTTGTTAATCAAGACATCAATCTTGCCATAACGGAGATAGAGATCGGTTACCAGAGATTCTAAAGCTGAGTCATCGGTAATATCGATTTCAATCAATTCTGCATGGGGATAGTTTCCGTAAAGTTGGGCTAATTTTTCCTTATTTCTACCAAGCAAGATGAGTTGGTCATTTTGCAAGAGTTTGACCATTTCTTGGGCTAGGCCACCGCTAGCTCCTGTAATGAGAATAGTACGCATACTTATCCTTTCTCAAGCTTTTAGATTTCCACTTCTTCCAAGTCTTTGACCACATGGACATTTTCAAAGACACTAGCAGCGTCTTTTTTGAGCTTGCTGATATCTTTTGAGAGGAAACGGGCACTGATATGGTTGAGCAAGAGGCGTTTGGCTCCTGCTTCTACCGCTACTTGTGCAGCTTGCATGTTAGTAGAGTGGCCATGGTTACGAGCAATTTTTTCATCACCCTTGCCATAAGTGGATTCATGGACAAGGACATCGGCATTGACAGCCAGACGCACACTGGAATCCGTTTTTCTAGTGTCTCCTAAAATAGTGATAATTTTACCTGGACGTGGAGCTGAGATATAGTCTGCTGCCTTGATTTCAGTCCCATCTTCAAGAACAACGTTCTGACCATTCTTGATTTTCCCAAAAAGTGGGCCAAATGGGACGCCAGCTGCCTTGAGTTTTTCAGCATCTAGCGTTCCTTCTAGGTCCTTTTGCATGACACGGTAACCAACACAGAAAATAGTGTGGTCCAGTTCCTCTGCATACACAATGAATTTATCGGTCTCAAGGATTTTCCCAAGGGAATCTTGGTCAAACTCATGGAAATGAATGCGGTAGGGCAGACGAGAACCTGACACACGAAGGCTGGTTAAGACAAATGACTTGATTCCTTGCGGTCCATAAATTTCCAAATCTGTCTGCTCTTCATTGGCCTGAAAAGCACGGCTCGAAAGGAAACCTGGCAAGCCAAAAATGTGGTCTCCATGTAGGTGGGTGATAAAGATTTTGCTGACCTTACGTGGTCGAATTGTGGTTTCCAGAATGCGATTTTGCGTTCCTTCTCCACAGTCAAAGAGCCAGACTTCGTTAATCTCGTCCAAGAGCTTCAGAGCGAGACTTGAAACGTTGCGGGCTTTAGAGGGCTGGCCAGCCCCCGTTCCTAAAAATTGAATATCCATTCGATACTTTCTAATTAATCAATATATAACATGGCTGTGCGGTTTTCCGATCGGAAATAGCGCCTGCCAGAAAAAGCAGTAGCTTCCTGTAATAAATCCTCTTGACTGTAGCCTTTTAAACGTTTGCGACCATCAGCCAAATTTTCCAAATCAGTCAAAGCTGTAAGATTTTCCACGTTAACAACTTCCTCGTCTCCGACAGCCTTCATGTAAATCTTGCCAGACTCCTCAAAGACTAGTTGATGGGGGAAAATTTGCGCAATTTCAAAGAGCAAGTCATCTGAAATAACCTCTTCATTTTCAGAGAAAATTCTACCCAGACCCTCACTATCATAACAAAAACCAAAGGATTTGCCAGACAGATTAAGTCGAATAAAAGGTTTGTTTTCTAGGGTGAAACTTGGCTCAGTATTGTAAAGATTCAGTTCCTGACTGAGTTCCGCAAAATAATCCGTCGCAGCTTCAGGACTTTTTTTCTGGTAGAGTTCTGCAAAGTAAGCATTGACCACGCTGGGCGGAGGAGTGATCAGTGCCAACTGCTCTTGCTCTGTTCTACCAGCTAGAAGTTGATCCAGATAGACCTTGTCTAGACTTGTATAGCCCCCATATTTTAGAGCCAACGTTTTAATATCAGTCATAAAATTCCTCTAACCTCCATTTGTTTTTCTCAGAAATGTAACCTCTAATTACTTCGCCATCCTCCTGATAATCGCGTTCTTCCAAAATCGCAACACTTTCTAAATCATGAATCTTGTAGGACTTAGAAAAAGGCACGCGCAGGGTAAAGGATTCAAAAATATCCTTGATTTTCTCTAAAAACAAAGCCTGCAAATTCTCACGACTATCCTCAGACTTGGCAGAAATGAGGGCATAAGGCGTTTGGGTAGGCGTGAAATCCTCCACCAAATCCGCTTTATTATAGAGGGTCAAGCGAGGAATGTCGTCCATATCCAGGTCTTTCATGATGGACAGAACTGTTTTTTCATGCTCCTCATGGTAAGGATTGCTAGCATCAATAACATGAACCAGAAGGTCCACATGCTTGCTTTCTTCCAAGGTTGATTTGAAACTGGACACCAATTCTGTCGGCAAATCTTGGATAAAGCCCACGGTATCTGTCAAAGTTACTTGGAGATTCCCCCCCAGATGGATACTCTTAGTCGTCGCATCCAGAGTCGCAAAGAGCTCGTCCGCTTCATACTGGGTCTTACTGGTCAAGGTGTTCATGATAGTTGACTTCCCAGCATTGGTGTAACCAATCAAACCAATCTTAAAGGTGCTGGACTCCAAACGTTTTTCTCTGACAGTCGCCCGATTTTTCTCAACCACCTTGAGCTGGCGCTCGATATCCGTAATTTGGTTTCGAACACTACGACGATTCAGCTCCAGCTGGCTTTCACCAGGTCCACGGGAACCAATTCCCCCTGCCTGACGGCTGAGCATAATCCCCTGACCAACCAAGCGAGGCAAAAGATACTTGAGCTGAGCCAAATGCACTTGGAGTTTGCCTTCATGACTTCGAGCCCGCATGGCAAAGATATCTAGAATCAACTGCATACGGTCAATGACCTTGACACCCAGAACTTCTTCTAAATTGACATTTTGCCGCGGAGTCAAGCGGTTGTTAACAATGACAGTGGTAATCTCTTCTGCATCCACCATGAGCGCAATTTCTTCCAACTTACCAGAACCGACGAAGGTCTTGGAGTCATACTTTTCACGTTTTTGTCTGTAGCTATCGACAACGACTGCTCCAGCTGTCTTGGCTAGACTGGCCAATTCTTCCATAGAAAGGTCAAAATTGTCCATGCCCTGCAATTCCACACCTATGAGCAGGACGCGTTCCTCTTTTTTCTCCGTATCAATCATCTAAAAACTCCTCTATCTGGCTTAAAATGCGGTCTTGCACACCAGATTCTCCAATCTGATAAAAGGTGACCTGCATGCGATTACGGAACCAGGTCAACTGACGCTTGGCAAAACGACGGGTCGCCTGTTTGAGACTCTCACTAGCTTCCTCCAAAGTCTGCTCCCCACGAAAATACGGAAAGAGTTCCTTATAGCCAATGCCCTTGGCTGCCTGCACATCTGGATAATGGTCAAAGAGCCACTTAGCCTCATCCAAAAGCCCAGCCTCAAACATCAAATCCACTCGATGATTGATTCGTTCATATAATTGACTGCGTTCATCATCCAAGCAGATAATCAATGGTTCATACAAGGTCTCTTGATTTTCCAAATCCTGACCAAAATGGGCAATTTCCAAGGCACGCATAGCACGACGACGATTAAACTGGGGAATTTCAAGACCTGCTTGCTCTACCAGATGGGCTAACTCCTCATCTGAAAAAGGTTCTAAACTAGCTCGGTAAGCTAAAATTTTCTCATGTGGTGTCTCTCCACCGAGATGATATCCTTCTAGTAGACTCTGTATGTAAAGCCCTGTTCCACCAGCGATAATAGCAAGCTTGCCACGGCTGTGAATATCCTCAATAGCCATCTTAGCTTCTGAAACAAAATCAAAAGCCGAGTAAGACTCGGTTACCTCTCTAACATCGATTAAATGATGGGGAACAGCTGCCTGCTCTTCTGGACTAGCCTTGGCCGTCCCAATATCAAGTCCTCGATAGACTTGCTGGCTATCTCCACTAACCACTTCGCCATTAAAACGCTTTGCAACTTCGATGGCAAGGGCTGTTTTTCCAACTGCAGTCGGTCCAACAATCACAATTATTTTTGTTTTCATCTTTTTTCCTTGAAAAATTCCCATTTTTTCGTTACTATTATTATAACACAAAAAGGTCAGTCAGAAAAATGTGACCTCTTGAAGGGGCTGGCTGATTAAGAAGATAAAGGAGGAAGACTCATGGCTAAAGGATTCGCTAAAGGTCTTGTAACAGGTGTCGCAGGAACTGTCGCTGCAGTCGCAGGTGCAGTATACGCATTTAAAAAGAAAGTGATCGAACCAGAAGAGCAAAAAGCAGCTTTCATCGAAGAAAACCGTAAAAAAGCAGCTCGTCGCCGCGTATCACGTTAAGAAACAAAAGAAGTTGGGATTATTCTCAACTTCTTTTTTCTATTCTTTTAAATAGCTAGATCAAACTTCAACTGCGGCTTGACGGGATCATAATCCACCAACTCAAAGTCCTCTGCTTTAATATCAAAGAAATTAGTCCCATCTGGCACATTCAAAACCAAACGCGGTTGGCAGTTTGACGGCTCACGTCGAAGCAATTCCTCAGCTTGTTCAAATTGATTGTCATAGATATGGAGGTTGTTGATAAAGTAGAAGAACTTCCCAACCTTCCAGCCGAAATGCTTGGCAATCATCATTTGAAGAGCCACATACTGCATAGCATTGATGTGGTGGGCCACTAGCATATCATTCGAACGCTGAGTCAAGGTCGCATCCAGATAGATTTCTCCGTCTACACGGCGGACATCAAACATGGTCTGAAAGGCACATGGGAGTAGCCCATCTGTTTCTTCGAAAGCTTGGTAATCCCAGAGAGAAATAATATTCCGGCGGTTCCAAGGGTTGGTTTCCAACTGCTTGAGAAGCTTATTGATGATGTCGTGTTTCTTAACGACCGCCCCGTAACGCTCACCAATAGTTCCCGTATCGCCCACTTCCCAGTCATTCCAGTAGTGAACATTGTACTTGTCATTGAGCACTTCTAGGCTATTGGACTGATCTTGGTAAATCCAGAGCACTTCCTTGATGGCGGATTTGATGGCAATGGGACGCAAGGTTGTGATGGGGAATTCCCCCTTTGCCAAGTCATACTCGGCAAATGCACCCGTTACATACTTGGAGTTAGCAACTGTCCCATCCTTGTACTTAGGACGTGCCTGCTCAGAAAAGACACCGTCTTTGAGGATTCGTTCAATATTCTCTTTAAAAATCGTATCTGCTTTTGTCATTTACTCTCACCTCATTTATTGTCCTAACTAGTATAGCATAAAAAAGAAAAGAGGAACATTACTAACTCTAGGTTAGCATTTTTCCTCTTTTTTTATCTTATTGCAATACAAGTGATGCTGCTCCGATAACCCCAGCGTCATTTCCTAGAGTTGCAAGAGCTAATTTTGTTGATGTGCGTACTTGTGGGAAGGTATTTTCGTCATAAACTTTTTGAACACCTTGTAGAAGGAATTCTCCCGCAGCTGACACACCACCACCGATAACGATTGTTGATGGGTTTAGGATTGAACCAATGTTAGCACAAGCGATTCCCAAGTAACGTGAGAAGTTACGGTAAACGATCAAAGCAAGATCGTCTCCTTCTTTTGCCAAATCAAAGACAGTCTTAGCGGTTACTTCTTCTCCATTATCAATCAAGCGTTTCAAGGCTGCATCGCCTTCGTATTCATCGGCATAGCGACGAGTCAAGTTGACAATCCCTGTTGCTGAAGCAACTGTCTCAAGGCAACCTTTCTTACCGCAAGTACATGCGATTGGTTGATCAAAGTCAACAGTGATATGACCAAGCTCACCTGCTGCACCAGCAACACCATGAAGCAATTTGCCTTCTGCAACGATACCGCCACCAACACCTGTACCGAGTGTCATAAAGACAACATCTGGTTGGTTATCTCCAGCACCCATCCAACGTTCACCAAGAGCAGCTACGTTGGCATCATTATCGATGAAGAAAGGAATGCCCAAGGCTTTTTCAATCTTCTCTTTGATTGGTTGAAGTGTTTTCCAGTTGAGGTTGTAGGCACCGATAACAGTCCCTTTTTCACGGTCAACCACACCAGGTGATCCCATTCCAATACCTTGGAAGTCTGCTGCTGCCAATCCAAGCAAGTCCAAACGGTGTTGAATAGACTCAATCATATCATCAACGATATGACTTCCCTCATCCAAAATGTTGGTCTTGATAGACCATTTTTCTTGGATTTCTCCTGCTGTTGTCAAGATTGCAAATTTGATAGAAGTTCCACCAAGGTCAATCCCAATAATCTTTTGACTCATCATATTCTCCTTTTTCATTATGAATTAATTGAAAATGCTTACAGTACTAGTATAACAAAATTCACTCATTTATGCAAAGGTTTGCATTAACTTTCTAGATTTTATCCTTACTTATGGTTTCCATAGACCTGAAGCATCTACATAGTAGCGGCCTCCATCAACTCGCTCATTTTTAGCCATTTTACCATCTGATTTCAAATAGTAGTTTCCTTTCCATGCATTGCGAGCATAAGAACCATCTGATTTCAAGTAATACCAGGCTTGGTAAGAAGAGTCATAAACCCACTCACCTTGTGCCATTTTACCGTTTGATTTAAGGTAATAATCTCCTTGCCATGCATTTTTTGCATAAGAACCATCTGATTTCAAATAATACCAAGCTTGATAAGAAGAGTCATAAATCCATTCGCTCTGGGCCATTTGACCATCTTCTTTCAGGTAATAATTTCCCTGCCAAACGTTTTTCACTGGATTTCCATTTCCATCAAAGTAGTACCAAGCACCATCCTGCTTAACCCAGCCACTTGCTGTTGCTGAACTTGTATCAGTTTGAGTTGTAGTCTCTTGTTTTGCTTTGAAAGCACCTTTTGGGGCATTTTTCAATTCACAGGCCACACCATCATGATCTCGGTCTAACTTGGCAGAATAACCAGGTTCTCCCTTATGAATATCCGCGTATCCATTCGCCCAAGCCTCTTTACAACTAGAAAAATGAATATTTTCTTCTGCTAACACAGGTTGTGAAAACAAGGCTAAAACTGGCAAGCTAGCTAGACTCATTTTTAAAAATAGACGTTTGTTCATTTTTTCTCCCATAATTATGATATCGATTTCAATAGTATTTTATCAAACTTATTTCAGCAATTCAAGGAAACTTCTGGTTATTTCTGCAAACTCTTTTGGTTTTTCCTTATTCAAAACATGAGGGCCGTCTGGGATAATCTGAAATTGGGATTCTGATATTAGTTTATGAATACTTCTCATAGAACTAAGATTCGGTTTATCTTTGCTACCACAAATTAGTAAGGTTGGATAAGGACAAGTTCTTGATATATCTGTTAAATCAAGTGTCTTCAATTCCTCAGAAACTCCGACCATAAGAGCTTTGTTTGCTCCCCGTTTTTCAAAAAAACTTTTTGGAAGTAGTTTAAAAATCATCAACTGGATTTTAAATAAGATATTTCCAGCTAATTTCAGAGGGCAACCTGACAAAACTAAACCTTGAAGATTTGGTAAATCATAACTTGACAGCTCTAATGTAAGTGCAGCTCCTAAGGACAAACCGATTAGGACAAAAGGTTCTGTCTCCTCTGACAAGTGCTGATAAATGCGCTCCTTGGCTTCTTGATAGCTAGTAATTCCCGTAGGGAATAAGTCGAGGGCTTCAGAGGGATAATCCGCAAGTAACTCCTGCACTTCCTTCCAACTCTCCGCTGACTGGCCTAATCCATGTAAAAATATTAGTTTCATTTAGCTCTCCTTTACTGACAATTCATACAAGCCCCTCACCGCGTTACAGCCATAGATGGCTTCTGCTTGGGCAAAATCTGCCAAGGTCAAAACTTTCTCTTCTACCTGTCCTGTTTCCAGCAAATGTTGACGGTAAATTCCTGGTAAGATTCCCAGTCGGATAGACGGTGTGTAGAGTTTCCCAGCGATTTTCAGAACCAAATTTCCAATAGAGGTTTCAAGCAATTCTCCTCTTTGATTATGGTAAATCTTCTCTTGTTCCCCTAGGCTCAAGTGAGGTCGGTAGCTTGTTTTGAAGTAGGTAAAGGCTTGTTGTAAATTAACTTCCTGCAGACAAAGTTTGGCCTGACAAAAACTTGGACTGAGGGGTGTTAATACTCGGCGTTCGACTTCTATCTCTCCAGACTTGCTGAGAGAAATACGCAAGCGGTAATCTTGATTAGCATCACAAGCATGACACTCTTCCTCTATCTTTTGTTTCAAGTTTTCTGAATCAAATAGAAAGGCAAAATACCGACTAGCTGTTCTCAATCTTTCCAAATGTTGATCTTCAAACAACAAGCTCTTCTGGCTGATTTTTCCAGTTGTGATTAATTGGAAGCAAGCTTGTTTACGATAAAGGACTGCCGCCTTTTGATGAACCTCGAGGTATTCAGATTCCCAAGTGCTATCCCATGTAATGCCGCCACCTACTCCATAGATGGCTTTCCCTTGATGCAGTTGAATGGTCCGAATGGCAACATTGAAAATCCGTCGCCCATTTGGAAGTAAGAGACCAATCGTTCCACAGTAAACTCCGCGCGGTTGAGGTTCCAAATTTTTGATAATCTCCATAGTCGCAATTTTCGGAGCACCCGTTATGGAACCACAAGGAAAGAGAGAACGGAAGATTTCAACAAGGTCCACATCCTCTCGCAACTGACTCTTGATGGTCGAAGTCATCTGCCAAACCGTTGAATACTGTTCCACTTGGCAGAGACGCTCCACATGCTCACTCCCCACTTCAGAAATACGGTTCATATCATTGCGCAAGAGGTCCACAATCATCATATTTTCAGAGCGATTTTTGGGATCCTGCTCCAACCAACTGGCCTGCTCCAAGTCTTCTTGATCAGTCACTCCCCGCTGAGTCGTTCCCTTCATTGGCCGCGTTGTCAACTCACGGTCATTTTGCTCAAAAAAGAGCTCTGGGCTCATGGAAATCACTGCCATCTCGTCATGTTCAACATAAGCATTGTAGCCCGCCTCCTGCTCTACCACCATACGATTGTAGATGGCAAAAGGATTGGCACTTAAGTCCTGCTTGAGTTGGACGGTGTAGTTAACCTGATAGGTGTCTCCCTGACGCAAATGATGGTGAATCTGGGCAATAGCCTTTTCATAGTCTGCTGCAGACGTTACTTCCTGCCAATTTGAAGGCAAATCAACCTCGTCATAAATCAGAGGAATAGGGGAAGTTTCTACCCTATCATGAACTGTAAAATATAGCAGATACTCTGCCAGTAAAGGAGCTTTATGAACTGCTAATTTCTCCTCAAAAGCAGGTGCAGCCTCGTAGCTGACATAGCCCACCACATAATAGCCTTGCTCTTGGTAGCTCTCCACTTGTGCCAGCAAGTTTGCCACTTCTACTAAATCTCTCGTTTTTAACTCTTTGATAGGCTGGGTAAAGGTGTATCTCTCCCCCAAAGCCCTAAAATCAATCACTGTTTTTCTATGCATAGCTTAAGTATAGCATAAAAAGGTAAATCAAGAAAAACTTAATCTACCTTTTTACTCATCTATTTAATACAATCTATGCTTTAAAAAGATTTCCTGAGAATCCGTCTGTATTCTTAAGAAGTGCTTTAAAGACTTTTGATTTAAGTTCTACAGTTTTAGCTGTTCCTCCACCTGCTAGATCAGCCTCAACCGCCTTATCAAATAAGACTTTTAGCTCAGCATAATTAGTAATTTGTTTACCATCAATTTCAATTGCAGTAAATCCTTTGTCAGCTTTTGCTTTCACTTCTTGATAATAAGCTTTTTTCCATTCTTCAAGAGTACTAAATCTGTTATTAGAAACTTTCTTGATAATGAAGTCATCACCTAACATCTTATTATTTTCTCTGTTGGCATCCCCTTGATATTTACTTGATGCATATCCGATAAATCCATTTTCATAACCAAAGTAACCCCACATACGGAATGTATTATGTTTGAATGATGCAGCACCAGGAGCACCAGTACTTGTATTTCCACCATAAATACCAGTCATCATATTTATATTGACATAAGCAGACCCAAAGTCCGTTGGGTTATAAGTACCATCACCAGGAGCACCATGTTTCGTCATTAAGTTATTAGTAATTAAATCATCAATTGTATTGATTGCTACTTTTTTCTCTTCCTCTGTCAACTCACGAATTTTATCGAACTGATGACCTGAATTTCCACTACGATATTGTCGATCCATTTTCTTGAACCAACGACTCGTATTTCCATTTAACTGTGGTAATACAGCATCAGCCTCAAGATGATCTAACATCATAAGAGCATCATTGTAGTTCTTCATGTAGTGATCAATCGCCTCACGTGAATTTAACTTATCAGGGTCTGGATTATACCATTGATTTTCATCATTAGGACGATGATAAGCCATATTAATCCCTAATGCTCCATACTCACCATTTGATGTTGATTTATCAGGTGTTTGTAACATTCCTTGCGCATATGCTTCAAGATCTGTACCTTGACGATGCCCATGACCACCAAGATATGCCATACGGTCATTTACGTGAGTTGTTTCATGTGTAAAGGCTGAAATACCAAAGTCCTCTAACATATTTGTTACCATAAAGAATACTTGTTCATCTTCATATGGTTTTGCGTAGACTTTAGCCATAGCTCCCATATTCCAATTAATTTGATGCCATCTATCTGTTGGACCAAATAACTCACGAATTGGTGTCGCTACCTTACCATCTGTACCGTATCCACGACGATTAGCATCCTTAATACCCGCATAAGCTTGATTATCCCATACAGGTGTAGGAACCATATTTTGACTCTTAAGAAGTCTATCACGAACATTTGGAAGTGCAAGACGTGACCAGAAGTCTAAGTATGTTTGTTGAGCTTTAGCTACATAATTGATACGTTCCTTGAATGCTTCACGTTCAGCTTCTGTATTTTTACCATATTTTTCAAATGAACTATAAGCCATCGTATTATAGGTCGAAATCATAAAGATATGTGCTTTCTTCAAGTTCAATAATGGTAAAATCATACGAGCATGCATATTATTATTCAGACCATCAAAGACACGGTGACGTTTATTTTTGAAGTCTGGATTTGTTGTTTCAGGTTCTACAACATAAACATTTTTCGCTGAGTGAATAAACCAATCATTAAGATTAGTGTCATTTGTAAAGAGACGCATATTATAATCTAAGAAACTACGTAAATCAGCTTTACCAGTATCTCCTGCAATAATTTCACGATATGCATCTTGAGTTCTATCACCCTTCAAGTTCTTTTCTTGCGAACCAATTCGAATTAATCTATCAATAACACTTGGTGTCTTACCATAGAAATCCGGTTTAAACATCATCATATTCTTAATGTTTAAGTCACCATATTCAATACCATAATAACGATTGAGGTAAGTAAGTGCCATCATTATTTTAGCTTTATTATCTTCTACTTTCTTAAGAAGTGCTTTGATGGCTGCCTCATCGCCATTTAACTGATGATCTTCATTTTCAACAAGAGCTTTTACTAATTTATCAAGATTTCCTTTGACTTCTGCGAAACTTTCTTCTAAGTATAATGCTCCAACATTACCTGTTATCGCACGAACTTCAGGAGATTCAAGAGTAATTGTATCTAATTTTGCTTTAATATCACTTAGTAATTGAGTACGATCTTTAACCACCATATTTGGTGTGTAAACAACATCTCCTAAATCTGTAATACCGTATTCTTTTACTTGTTCCACGTTTGATGTAGCCTTAGGTGATACAGATTTTTCTTCTTTCGTACCATCCGCATAGTGAATCATAATCTTATCAACATCTGACAAGTCAGTTACAAATTGACCATCTTTCATACCTGTAACTGATAATACTTCTGTCGTTAATAATTTAGAACCAGCAGGAATTTTGTTCCCTTGATTGATAATCCATTCTTTATTGTAGAACGGTTGAAGTTTTTCGATATTACGGTAAGCAAGTTCACGAGATGCATCGTAATCTTGAGTATCTTTATAGGTATCTTCTTTGAACGTTGTGTGGTTGAGTTTGTCCGTCAAATATGGTGTGATTTCATATTTATCAGCGGTAATATTGAACGAAGCAATACGTTTATCCGCTTCTGCCTGATCGACACCCTTAATTTGTTTCGAACGTTTATAAGAAACGTTACCTGATGCAACATCGTTCACATACATATTGTTCTTGAAGTAATCAAATCCGAAGTATGGGTCACCTGAGTCAACTGATCCTGAACCATACATCATTTCACCATTTGTCACTTTCATCATGCTGACGTTATTTTCAACCCAACCCCAGTCATAGTTTTCATGAATTAAACCACCACTTTGATTGTTCGTTTGAAGCGTCATGGTACCTTTGACAACAGATTTTGTTAAACGACCTTTTTGTTTGACATCATTTGGATTTCCACCATGGTTGACTTTGGCAACAAGTCCACCAAATTTAGCATTGTTAGCTTTAATGTTCGCGTCAACATAAGAACTATCTACGTTACTTCTCCAGCTTTCGCTGACAAGTCCACCAGACCACCAACCTTTATTACCAACGCTTGTGATGTTACCAATAAAGGCTACATTACGCATATTGGATTCATCTAGTTTGTTGACCATACCTGTAACGTCGTTATTACCAACCACATTACCCGTAACTTTAATATTCTCAATCGTTGAGTTCTTAAACAAATCCCCAAGTGGAGCTGTTTTATCAGCCCACGGCATATTGATATTCACATTACCAAAGTTGATGTCATGAATATGAGCATTTTCAACACGATTGAACAATGGTCGAGCTAGGTTGTGAATGGTATAACGTTTGTCACCTTCACTATACAACTTACCTTTAAAAATATTCGTCACGTATTGTTTATTCGGAGTCGGAATATTTGCTGCATTCAAATCTGCACCAAGTTTAAACTCACCAGTTGGGTCTTTTTGCATATCCTCAATGAGTTCTTTAAAGTTGTAATAGACATTTCCAATCTTTGGTAATTGTTTTTCAAAGTAATGTACATACTCTTCGCTTAGTGTATCATCAGCTCTACGTTGAATCAAATCAGGTGCTTTGGCAGTAACCTTATACAAAGTCTTGCCATCAACTGTGACTTCTTCAATCTTATCAACAGCCAGTCTTGTTATTTTATTGTCATGAGTGGTCACTCGTAAATAAAGCGGAGCAACATCAGCTGGTTTTTCTGTCAGCAAACTAGTATCTGTTTCGTTACCATCAGCGTCCACACTCATCAAGCTTGTTTCTTTGATGTTTTTGATTTCAACTTTTTTGAGGTCAATTCTTAGCGGTTCTTCTTTCAGAACTTCTTCCTCATCACCCTCACCACGGTCATAAACCATCTTCGTTTCAAGTTTATAATCCTTGTAGTACTGTAAATCTGTCAGGGTAGTTGTCAAGTCATCTGGTGAAACATTCAAGGTTTTCACAATCTCATCACCTTTTTTCAGAGTTAGGGTGATAGATTTAATGGCCGCCTTACTTGGATTTTCTAGACTATATTTAACATCTGAAGTACGCTTGAAATCCTTAGGTTCAACTGCAGTGATGGTCAATACTGGTTTTTCAAAGCTCTTGGTACCACGTTTCAAAATTTTGTCTTGAGGTGCCTCAAGGATTTCCTCTGTAACTTTTGGAGCGTCTTCTGTTTTAACTCCTTTGATGGTGTTAAAGGTCTTGGTGATTTTTTTCTGACCTTCTTTTCCTTCTTGAGCTACAACTTCTAAGCCTTTTTTCAGTTGGTCATCTTCTTTAACAACTTCCTTAAATGGAATCTTTTCAAGACTTTCTTCTACCAGAGTTCCTTCAATTGGTTTTGTCCCACGACTTACCTGTTGGTTTACAGGCTCCTTGGTAACTTCTGTGCTAGTTGAAATAACTTGGTCAGTTTTAACACCTTCTACTGTTTTATAAGTTGTTTTAGTAACTTGACTACCTTTTTCTCCATTTCTTACGACAGTTTCTTCGTCCGTATACTTGGTTGGATCCTCAGTCGTTTCAGTTTTGTAGTCTAGGTCTGTAGTCGATGTTTCAACAAGGGTTCCCTCAGTTACTTTGTACTCTGGTAACTGTTCTTGTACAAGGGCTTGGCCAGTTTTACCTTCCTCTTGGGTACCCTTTACTTCGATTGGAGCTTCTGGTAAGGTTGGTTGTGTCAAGGCTTGACCTTCTTTGCCTTCCTCTTGGGTACCTTTTGCTTCAACTGGAGCTTCTGGTAAGGTTGGCTGTGTTAAAGCTTGGCCTTCTTTGCCTTCCTCTTGGGTACCTTTTGCTTCAACTGGAGCCTCTGGAAGTTCTGGTTGTGTTAGAGCTTGGCCTTCTTTGCCTTCTTCTTGCGTCCCTTTAGCTACTTGATGAGTTGGTTCAGCTTGTGGGGTTGGAGTTGGAGCAGGTTGCACCTCTTTCTTCGTTCCGACTGCAATCACTTGTGACACAGGATTTTGAACCACTTGGTCTTCGATAACTTCTCTAACTTCTTGACCATTAACCATTGATACTTTGGTTACAAGGCGACGCTGACCATTTACTCCGGCTGTGACGATACGAGTCTGTCCTTCTGCTAGATTCGCATCTGGGCTTGTGACTGTTTCAAACGGAATCTCTACCAAGCTCTCTTCCTGTCTAGTTTGTGGCTTCTCAGAAACTGGTTTTTCTTCAACAGCAGGAGCAACTGAAGTTTGTGTCACAGGTTTTTCAACGACAGTTTCTGGCGCAACAGTCGGTGTTTCTTGAACGACTTCAGTTTTCTCGATTTCATTTGCACTTTGCTTTTCTACTGGCAACTGAGGCTTCTCAGCTGAAGCTGGTCTTGATGGATGGAGTTCTGCTTCCTTGAAGTATCCGATGTATTCATAACCATCAATGTGGATAATCCCTTCAGCCAAACCTTCATGTGTAGAGGCCGAAATAGTTTGGTTATAAGAAAGCAATTCTTTATTTTCAAATGCGAATGTCCCATAAGGTACAAAGGTACTGGCTCCTAAAGAACCAATCAAGAGAACACCTAGAACCTCTTTGCGACCTTTTTTGGACACCAAAAAGACTGCTAGAGAAGCAGTTGCCAAGCCAAGACCTGCCAAAGCTAGTTCCTTACTTCCTGTGTAAGGAAGTTGTTGACTGTTAGTTGCCTTCTTGCGATAAACTACATAGAGAATATCTTCATCTTGAAATTCTGTTGGAACCTCATGATGAATCAGGGCTTTTTCAGACTCGGTCAATTCCTGCTCCGCCAAATAACGGTAATGAACGCTATGAGCGCCGCCGACTTCATTGGCTTGCACCTTATCTACTGAAAGGGTACTGGCACCAAAAAGGAAGGCCCCGATGGCTACAGGACCTACCCCAACAGTTAGCTTACGAATCGAATATTTGGTGATTTTTTCTAGTTGTTGTTTTGTTTTTTTCATTCTCACGACTTTCTGATAGAATCTTGTGGATAATGCGCACGCGCACCTCCAATTAATTTTGGACGGCTAGCAAGAGCCGTTACATGAGCATGCCCAATTTCTCTCAAAAGAGGGCGAATCGGAACCTGAACATGCTTGACATGCATACCAATTGCAGTGTCTCCGATATCCAATCCAGCATGAGCCTTGATAAATTCAACCTCAACTGGATCTTGCATAAACTTGAAGGCTGCCAACTGACCTGAACCTCCTGCATGGAGAGTTGGAAGGACACTGACGATTTCCAGGCCAAACTGCTCTGCCACCTGACGTTCAACAACGAGGGCCCGATTGACATGTTCACAACCTTGAACGGCTAGATGAATTCCATTTTCTTCTAGGATATCTAGGATGGTCTTCACAATGATTTCGCCAATTTCTTGACTGGATTCCTTGCCAATCTGACCACCTATCACTTCACTAGAAGAAAGGCCCAAAACAAAGATAGATCCTTGCTTCAAATTGGCCTTTTCCAATACATCTTCTACAATCTGGCTTGTTTCTCTTTGAATGTCTTTTTCCTTCATACTTGATACCTCTTTTGTCACTATCTATCATATCGTTTTTTCTTATTTTTAGCAAGATAGACAACCTAGAAAGCTTGCCCAATTACGCATAAAACTCCCAGAATGAACTGGGAGTTAGCTAGTTTCTATTCTATTTATGTATATTTCAACTGTCGTACCTTTTGAGAGAGTAGAATCAATCTTCATTTGGTAATGTTCTCCAAAATAAAGTTTGAGCCTTTGGTCAACATTTTGAAGACCAACTCCCCCACGTTTGAGCTGACTTTGACTACTATAGCCAGCATTTTGAAAGCCAACACCATCATCTTCAATGCGGATGACTAGTCCTCTATCCTGTTTCTGGACAGAAACTCTAATATGTCCCTGACCTTCCTTCTCCTTGATGCCATGGTAAAGAGCATTTTCCACCAGAGGTTGTAACACTAACTTGGGCAAGACTAGGTTATCAAAGGCAGGATTTTCATCAATTTCATATTCCAGCTTATCCCCATAGCGTTGTTTCTGGATAAAGAGATACTGGCGGACATGGTTGATTTCATCAGAAAGAGAGAGCAAATCTTTACCCTGATTGAGCGCCAAGCGGAAGTAGGTAGCCAAGGACTTGGTCACTTGCACCACTCTCTGACTATCCTGAAATTCAGCCATCCAGATGATGGTGTCCAATGTGTTGTAGAGGAAATGGGGGTTAATCTGGCTCGACAAGGCTTGAAGTTCATACTGACGGGTCGTTTCTTCCTGTTTGCGCACATCTGCCATCAGCTGATCAATCTGATCCAACATGGCATTAAACTGACGAGTCACTTCTCTTAGTTCATAGGCACCAGCTTCTTTGGCACGAAGATTTTGAGCACCAGAAGCAATTTCCAACATGGTTTCTCTCAAATCCTTCAAAGGGGCAATCCAGCGTTTGAGACTGAACCACACCAAGCAGAGACAGGCAAGAAGAGATGTGAAACTGGCTCCAAGCAAGGTCCACATGAGCTGACTCCTAACCTGATCTAACTTCTCCAACGAAGACACGCCAAGCACCGTCCAATCAGTTCCAGCAATCCTTTCCTGACTGACGTAGGATTTGTGATCTGGAGTATAGCCCTGCCCTGTCTCAATATAGGGTTTCATGGCCTCCATTTCACTAGCTGAGCTATAAACTGTGTGTTGAGGATGGTAAACAAATTCATGGTTTTCATTGATGATAAAGGCAAAGCCCTGCTGACCCAACTGAAGTTGATTGAGATAGGCTTCCAGTGTTTCGTAGGAAATATCCAAACGAAGCACGCCCAGATTAGCTCCCTTTGCATCAACAAGTTCTTGAGTGACAGAAATGACCCACTGACTATCTGATTTACGAGCTGGTGTCAAAACTGGCTTAGCCCCCTGATGAATGGCCTTTTGATACCATTCTTCAGCCATCATATCTGAGGAGGTTTTCATTTGCACACTATCATCTGTAGAAATGACCTGACCGGATTTAGTCACCAGCACAACAGTTTTCAAGTCCTGATCTGACTTTAAGATGGTCAAAAACAGATCTCGAATTCCCTTGACCTTGTCTTGACTGGGATTCTCAGCATAGGATAGGACATCCGTCTGCTGGGTCAAACTGGTCGAGGTGGTTTCTAATTTTTTGATATAAGACTGGATAAAGTGGCTAGTCTGGCTGATAGTCGTTTGGCTATTGCCTTCAATGGTAGCCTCAATGGCTGAAGAACTAGATTGATAGTAGAAAGTCCCGACCAGAGCTAGGAGAATGAGAAAGACCAGAAAGATGGAAATAACCATTCTGACTAGAAGAGACGAACGCTTCATCGACCTTCTCCCTTCTTAAACTGACGAGGTGTCACACCTGCAATCTGTTTAAAACGTTGGGTAAAATAGTTCATATCTTCAAAACCAACCTTCTCTGCGATCTCATAAATCTTCAGATCTGTAGTTAAAAGCAAGAGCTTGGCTTGTTTGACACGCTCTCGCACCAGATAATCCTGAAAAGGCAGGCCCAACTCTTTCTTAATCAAAGAACTCAGATAAGTCGGACTAAAGCCCAAGTCACTGGCCAAACTCTTTAAACTAAATTGGCTATCAGCCAGATGGGACTGGATTTTCTGAGCTATATTTCCTTCAAACTTATCGGTCAATAAATCTTGTAACTGCTCTTCTTTCTCTTCCTTATCCAACTTTTGCTTGATTTTCCCCAACATTTCCTCAATATCCTGACGAGAAAAGGGCTTAAGCAGGTAGTCATCCACACCGAGTTTGACAGCAGACAAAGCATAATCAAAATCATCGTAGCCTGTTAAAAAGACCAAATGAACCTGAGGATAGGTTTCTCGTACCAGACTGGCTAACTGGATGCCATTTAGCTGAGGCATGTTGATATCGGTTAAAATGATATCTGGCACCTGCTTTTGGACCAATTCCCAAGCCTGCCTTCCATTTTCAGCCTGACCGATGATTTCCATATCGTAGGCTGCTACATTGACCAGCTTGGTCAAGCCTTGTCTTACCAGATATTCATCTTCTACGATTAAGATTGTGTAGGTCATGCTTCTCTCCTTTGTCACTTACTAGTATCAGTATAGCAAAATTCTCCTCTAACTGCTTAGGAAAGCCCTCTTAATCAACATAATCTAGTAAATAAGCGTAGCCTTTTTCTTCCATTTGGTCTTTGGGAATAAAGCGGATAGAAAGACTATTAATACAGTAGCGCAAACCACCCTTGTCCTGTGGTCCGTCCGTAAAGACATGGCCAAGGTGAGAATCTCCAACTCGGCTCCGTACTTCCATGCGTGTCATATTGTAAGACTTATCTTCCTTGTAGGTGGCAACATCTGGACTGATGGGTTGGGTAAAACTAGGCCAACCACAACCAGACTCAAACTTGTCCTTTGATGAAAAGAGGGGTTCGCCAGTTGCCACATCCACATAGATACCAGATTCAAATTTATCCCAGTAGCGGTTTGAGAAAGCCCGTTCCGTTTGATTTTTCTGGGTAACTGCATACTCCTCAGGTGACAAGGCCTTTTTCAATTCTTCATCACTTGGCTTAGGATATTTGCTGGCATCGATGACGGGGTAGGCTGCCTGATTAACATTGATATGGCAGTAGCCATTTGGATTTTTCTTAAGATAGTCTTGGTGGTAATCCTCAGCCACTACAAAATTCTTCAAGTTCTCCTTTTCAACTGCTAGAGGTTGATCGTATTTCTTAGCCACCTCATCAAAGACTTGGTTAATTACCTCTAAATCCTTGTCATCTGTGTAATAAACACCAGTACGGTACTGGGTTCCCACATCATTTCCTTGTTTATTTTTGCTGGTTGGATTGATAATGCGGAAATAATGAAGCAGGATTTCCTTGAGGGAAATTTGATTAGCATCATAGGTGACATGGACGGTTTCTGCATGCCCTGTTTGGTTGATCAATTCGTACTTGGTTGTTTCCCCTCTACCGTTCGCATAGCCTGAAACGGCATCTGTCACCCCGGGAACGCGTGAGAAATATTCCTCCACTCCCCAGAAACATCCCCCAGCTAGATAAATTTCGTGCAAGTCTGCATCTTTACTCACTTCTGTTTTTTTCACTGTTTTTCCTCCTTGGCTAACTGATGCTTTCTCAATTTGCGAGCTATCTGTCTGCCCTGCATTTCGCATCAATAGAAAATAGAAACCGCTTATGGCTAGGAAAAATATCCCTGCCAAGACAAACAATTTTACTTTATCATTCATGGCCTTTCTCTACCCCATTTCTTTTAATGTTTTTAAAATCATATCCTTATCCATAAAACCAGGTTGCGTTTTGACCAGCTTTCCTTCCTTGTCTATAAAGGCTTGAGTTGGGTAAGAACGGACACCATAACTTTCTAAAAGTTTACCTGATGGGTCAATTAGAACTGGGAAATTTTTATAATCCAAACCCTTGTACCAATTCTTAAAGTCCGCTTCTGCTTGTTCTCCTTTGTGTCCAGGAGAGACCACTGTCAAGACAACATAATCATCACCAGCATCCTTAGCAATTTCATCCGTATCTGGAAGACTGGCTAGACAGATGGAACACCAAGAAGCCCAGAATTTGAGATAGACTTTCTTACCCTTATAATCAGATAAACGGTAAGTCTTGCCATCTACTCCCGTCAGTTCGAAATCAGCAACCGCCTGACCTTTAGTCGCAGTTTGTGAACTGACTTGTTCTGTTTTTGTTTGCTCCTTCATAGTAGATTCGTCTGACATATTTTTAGTCGAACAGGCTGCTAAACAACAGATTGAGCCTACTCCAAGGAGACATGTTTGCCATTTTTTCATTTCTTCTTCCTCTCTATTCAAATAATGTAGTCAAAATGGAAGCATTTCCCAAAAGCACCAAGATTCCCATCACGATAATGAGGAAACCACCCACTTTTTTGAGGGTTCCGAGATAAGGATGAAGTTTTCGGAAATGTTTCAAAACATAGCTGGAGGCGAGAGCTAAAACCAAAAATGGTAGCGCCAAACCTAGCGTGTAAACCAACATGAGACCAGCTCCCTGCCAAGCATCTGAGCCACCTGAAGCCGCTAAGGCCAAAACAGACCCCAGAACCGGCCCCACACATGGCGTCCAAGCAAAACTAAAGGTTAACCCCAGTAAAAATGCCTGACTATAGCCGTTACCCTTTTGCCCTTGTCCCTTTAATTGTAGCCTTCTTTCCTTGTAGAGTCCCTTCAAATGTAAGACTTCCATCTGGTGCAAGCCCAAAAGAATGATAGCCGCACCCGTCACATACTGAAACCAAGAAGCATTCAGCAAATTGCCTAAAAAAGCAGCTCCATAGCCTAGTAAGATAAAAACAAAGGATACCCCTGCTATAAAGTCCAAAGTTCTCAATAGACTAACAAGTGAGATTGAATATTTTCCACTAGAAGCCTGAGCACCATCTTTGTCATCCAACAAGACCCCTGCATAGACTGGCAACAAGGGTAAAATACAAGGAGAAAAGAAGGAAAGAATTCCAGCAAGAAAAACACTGATAAAAAAGATTATATTATCCATTGCTTTCCTCCATTCTTTGATTTGATAGGACTATTATAGCCCCAAAATTCCAGAAAAAACAGGGGCAATGATAGGGAAAAATAGGAATTTAATCAGGTTATGTAAAAAATGTTGCAAAAAAAGCCAGACAAGGTCTGACTTTGATGGAAACTGAAAAGAAATTTCACTAGTCTTCCCTACTTATCTGATAATAAATAAGGTCCGCAAGATAGCCTTTTCTCTCTACACCATTGCTAATAGTCTTTAGATAGGACATTCCAGCATTCTCCATGACACGACCTGAAGCTGGATTGAGACTGGCATATCGAGCTCTAACTTTTTGAAAACCTGCTTGAGTAAAACAGAAGTCCAAGACAGCTTTCAAGGCTTCTGTCATAAACCCATGTCCCCAGTAAACCTTGCCTAGCACATAGCCAATTTCACAAGAAGAATCGTTCTCATCTATTGCAACGGTGCTGATATCTCCTATTACCTGCTCCGGGTTTTCTTTGAGACAAATGGCCCATTTGTAATAGTTGGGATTGGCATAGGATGAAACCCAATTTCGAATCGAGTTCCGAGTCACTTCAACATCAGGATGAGGATCCCAGGTGACATAGGTCAGATTCTCAGGAGACGAAGCCCAATTTTGAAACATGGCTTCCGCATCACTCTCCACAAATCTTCTCAAAATCAAACGTTCTGTCTGTATCATTTGCGTACCAATTGCTTTCATAATGTTACCTCGTTTTCTTATTTCTAGGCTCGGGCTAAAAAGGTCCCCCGGACCTTTTTACTCCCAAAAGTCATCAAATACGGTGATTGGTAGGTGGCGTTTGTGTTGGCCTTTGTGCCACCAGTTTTCGATTCTTGCTTGGGCTTCTGGGCTGATTGTTTTTCCTTCTAGGTAGTCGTCAATCTCTTCATAAGTGACTCCGAGGGCTACTTCGTCAGCTAGACCTGGCTTGTCTTCTTCTAAGTCTGCCGTTGGGATTTTTTCATAAAGGGCTGGGTTTGCACCAAGTTCCTTCAAAAGTTGTTTTCCTTGACGTTTATTGAGGCGATAAAGAGGGAGAATATCCGCACCACCGTCACCAAACTTGGTAAAGAAACCTGTGATATTTTCCGCGGCGTGGTCTGTTCCAATGACCGCTCCGCTATGGGTACCCGCAAGGGCATACTGAGCAATCATACGGCAACGAGCCTTGATATTTCCCTTATTGAAGTCTGAAACAGGGCTTCCTGTCGCTTCAACTGCTGCCGTCATGGCGTCAGCTGATTCCTTGATATTCACAACCAAGCTGACATCTGGCTGGATGAAGGCTAGGGCTTTTTGAGCATCTGCTTCATCAGCTTGCACTCCGTATGGCAGACGGACAGCGATAAATTTGTAGCTGTCATCTCCCGTTTCTGCTCGCAGCTCTTCCATGGCCAGTTGAGCCAATCGTCCTGCTAAGGTTGAATCTTGTCCTCCAGAAATCCCTAGTACAAAGGTTTTTAGGAAGGGATGTTTTTTCAGGTATCTTTTTAAGAAATCAATGGAACGGCGGATTTCTTCCTGGGCATCAATCACTGGTTTCACGCCCAGTTCTTGGATAATCGTTTCTTGCAAACTCATTCTTCTTCTCCTTCACCAAGAGCTTCCTTGCGCATCTTGTCAATCAAGTCCATCTTGTCTTGCCATACATCACGCGCCAAATCCACTGGATAATGCTGTGGATTGAGCACGCGCTTGTACTCATCCCAAAGCTTGTCAAATTCCTTACGAGCATAGTCCTGAATCTCAGTCAAACTAGGCAAGCTGTAAATCAATTTCCCATCTTTGAAGATATCCACCAAGAGAGGAACGGCATCAAAATTACGAACGGTCTTCTTGATGTAGGTATAGGTCGGATGGAACATCTTGATTTCAGTCATGCTAGCAACATCAACACCATCATAGGTTATGTAGTCGCCTTCTGACTTGCCTTTTTCACGACTGGTAATGCGCCACACCTGCTTCTTACCTGGCGTAGACACTTTTTCCGCATTATTAGAAAGCTTGATGGTATTGCGCATCTGACCATTTTCATCTTCGATGGCAACAATCTTATAAACTGCCCCAAGAGCTGGCTGGTCATAGGCTGTAATCAGCTTAGTTCCCACACCCCAGACATCAATCTTGGCCTTTTGCATCTTGAGGTTGAGAATGGTATTTTCGTCCAAATCATTAGAAGCATAAATCTTAGCCTCTGTAAATCCAGCCTCGTCCAGTTGCTGACGAACTTTCTTGGAAATGTAGGCAATATCCCCAGAGTCAATCCGCACACCCATAAAGTTAATCTGATCACCCAGCTCACGCGCCACCTGAATGGCAGCTGGCACACCAATACGAAGGGTGTCATAGGTATCCACAAGAAAGACACAGTTTTTGTGGGTTGCAGCGTAAGCCTTGAAGGCCTCATAGTCGTTACCATAAACCTGTACCAAGGCATGGGCGTGGGTCCCCAAGACAGGAATGTCAAAAAGTTTACCAGCACGCACGTTGCTAGTTCCATTGGCACCACCAATCACCGCTGCGCGTGTTCCCCAGATAGCCGCATCCATTTCTTGCGCCCGACGTGTCCCAAACTCCATCAAAGGCTCATCTTCAATGACCGAACGAATACGAGCTGCCTTTGTAGCGACCAAGGTCTGATAGTTAACGATGTTCAAAAGAGCTGTTTCGACCAACTGACATTGGGCTAGAGGACCTTCCACCTGCACAATCGGTTCATTAGCAAAAACCAGGTCCCCTTCTTGGGCAGAACGAACGGTCAACTCCAACTTGAAATTGCGAAGATAGTCCAAGAATGCCCCATGATAGCCCAGCGACTCCAAATAGGCAATATCACTATCTGAAAAACGCAAGTCTTCAAGATAGTTCACAATTCTTTCCAAACCAGCAAAAACCGCATAGCCGTTCTTAAAAGGCTGTTGGCGGAAATACACCTCAAAGACCGCCTTTTTATTGTGAATCCCTTGGTCAAAGTAAACCTGCATCATGTTGATCTGGTACAAGTCCGTGTGCAATGTCAAACTATCATCTGGATACATACTTTTCCTACTTCCTTAGCTAGAAATACATGAAAATTTTCAAAAACTTCCATGTATTCCAATAAATTAGTACTATTATATCACATTTTAGCTGGATTGAGAAAAGAGTAACAAGCTATTCTCCACTCTCCAATTCATCCATGTCTTGCTCAAATTTTTTCTGGGCCCATTCACCATAACTCTTCAGACCGAGATTGCCGATAAAGACCCAAGGAAGGTAAATGACATAAGTAATGACCCAAGCAGACAGGTATTTAACATTCAAAGGATTATGCTGATAAATTTCTATGTTGAATTGATAATTCTGCAACATCAAGAGAGTCGTAATCGCCAAGGTTAGGAAAAAACAACCCAAAATCGTAAAATGAAATCGGCTATAATAGGTCACTCCCAGATAACGAGCACGATTGAAAAAGAAGAAAATCCCTACTATCAGAGTATAGACCAGAAAATTCGGATTAAAAAGAGATGGAGCCAATACAGCCACCAAATAGCTTAGAAGCACAAGCACAATAAAGAGGGAAAAGGATTCTGCCCCAGCTTTATTGATTAGTTGTTCTTCTCTTTCGTCAAGTAATTGATAATGAATGAATTTATTTACCATCTTCTTCCTCCCAAAATAGTTGGTCTAGGGTTTTCCCTAAACATCTGCAAATGGACTGGCAGAGCGAGAGACTGGGATTGTATTTTCCCGCCTCTATCAAACCAATAGTCTGGCGCGTCACCCCGACAGCATCTGCTAGTTGACCCTGAGTTAAATCAAGCTCTACCCGAGCTAATTTTAATTTTAAATTTTTAGCCACCTGCGTCCTCCTTATAGTTTTAAAAAGTTGCGCCTCTTTTTAACAACATTATATCATATATCTAACTTAATGCAATATATAAATGTCATTTTGTAAAATTTTATTAACAAAAAATCTCTACCACCTAAATGATAGAGAGTTTTCTGCTTATTCAATTTTTTTCAAAACATATACAGCATCGTAGGATTTCACATCTAATGTCTCAGCTACGATTGTATTGTCCTCAATATCGTCTAGAAAGACACAATTTGTAGGATTTCACTGGTATTTATCGAGAATCCCCTTCATACTTATGTCAAGAACCCCTCTTTGATTTATGCTTTCATATTCTTCTTACAGATTCTTTTGGTAATAATATCTTTGCCCAATGTAGGGATAGTCTTGTAAGGTAAAGACTTCCTTGTAGCCATGCCTTTTATAAAAATCTGGAGCTTGAAACTGGTAAGTATTGACAAAAGCAAATCGACAGTTTCGATTCTTAGCTTCAGTTTCTGCTTGCTGCAATAGTCTTGAACCGACTCCTTGCCCTCTCAGTTCCTCTTTTACAAATAAATACTCGATTTCTAGCCAATTTCCAAAAGTCTCTGCTATCAAACCTGCCAGGAGATTACCCTTTTCATCTTCGACATAAAGATTAAGTGGCTCACTTTCAGCCTCTTCTCTTTTTGAACGGTTATAAACACGAATCAGATTCCCTATTTCTTGTGATTTATGGGATTCCTTATTTTCCAATCTAAAGTACATCTAAACCTCCCTCAAATACTGTTACAGCTTGATTATAGTCTTATTTCAATAGACTGTCAAACTAGCAAAAACTCACCAACCTGAGTTGATGAGTTTCAAATCTATTTTCTAAATTTCCACTGGCTGTAAATCCCGAAACCGATAATCCAGATAGCTGATCCAATTGCTCCGACAAATGTAGACTCTTGTAAAAAGAGGGTTACGAAGACAAAGGCAAAGAAGAGCATGGTTAAAGGATTTAGGAAACGATAATAGGGCATGAGATAGCCATCCGCCATAAAGTCTGGTGACTTGCGATATTTAAGGTGAGCAACCATAATCAAGATATAAATGGCGATATAGACACCTGATGATGATGCTGTAATCAAGGCAAAGGCATCGGAAACACCTGGCAAGATATTGATAAAGGCTGCTAGGGCAATCAAGATTGCTGAAGCGATGATAGCATTTTGTGGTACATTGTGGCGAGAAAGAGTATCTGCTTTAATTGCTTTTAGGAAGCGATTTGGCGAATCATGGGCAATCTGGTATAAATGACGCCCTGTTGAATAAAGGGTTGAGTTAAGAGCAGATGCTGCTGAGGTCAAAACGACGAAGTTAATCAAGGCTGCTGCCCACTTGATACCTGCCAATTCAAATACTGTAACAAAAGGTGAATCAGCCGATGCAAGCTCACGCCATGGAATGATAGCCATGATGGCTAAGAGGGCACCACCGTAGAAAAAGGCGATACGCAAAGGAATTTCCTTAACGGCTTTTGGCAAGACCTGGCGTGGATTTTTTGTTTCTGAAGTCGTTACCCCGATAAACTCAATCATGAGGTAGGCAAAGAAAACCATCTGGAAGGCCATGACAAAGTTCACTCCACCATTTGGGAAAAGGGAGAAATTGTCGGCAATATTAGCCAAACTTGCTACTCCATGAGGTGTCTTAAAGCCTGTCAAGACCATAAAGACTCCTGTTGCAATCATGGCTAAAATAGCCACAATCTTGACCATAGCGAACCAAAACTCAACTTCCCCAAAGAGCTTCACCGCGATCAGATTGACCAAGGCTAGAATGGTCAAAAATCCAATCTCAATCATCCAACTTGGCCAGCTAGGGAACCAGAACTGAACATAGTGAGAGATCGCAGTGATTTCCGCCATACCGATAAAGACAACGGATAACCAGTAAGACCAAACTGAGAAATAACCCCAGCCCTTACCTAAATGACGCGTGATAAAGTTGATAAAGGTATGTTGCTCAGGATCTTGGTAGAGCATTTCCCCAACCGCACGCATCATGAGGAACATGAAGGCCCCCGTAATCATATAAATTAGTACAATAGAAGGACCTGTTAGGCTGATAGATCGACCCGCTCCCAAAAAGAGTCCTGTTCCAATTGTTCCCGCAATGGCCATAACCTGCACGTGACGATTGGTCAGACCACGTTCCATCTTATTTTTTTTCTTCTTTGAACTCATATCGTCTCCAATTCAATTTAAAATGGAAAAAGGAGTGAGTGAAGCGCATTGCCCCCCCACTCCTTTTTTGTTTTTAGGCTGTTTTTTCAACCTTCAAAATTTTTACATCATAGCTACCAACAGGTGTTTCAATAGTTGCTGTGTCACCTGTTTTCTTGCCAATCAAGGCTTGTCCAATTGGGCTTTCATTTGAAACTTTACCTGCAAAGGCATCCGCACCCGCTGAACCTACGATAATATAAACTTCTTCTTCGTCCTCACCAATTTCTTGGATAGTGACTGTTTTACCAATCGCTACTTCGTCTTGAGCAACTGAGTCGCTATTGACGATTTCAGCATAGCGAATTTTTGTTTCCAAGCTAGAGATTTGTCCTTCGACAAAGGCTTGTTCATCCTTAGCTGCTTCATATTCACTGTTTTCAGAAAGGTCACCGTATGAACGGGCAATCTTAATGCGTTCTACCACTTCTGGTCGGCGGACCAATTTCAATTCTTCTAATTCTTTTTCAAGTTTTTCCTTTTCCGCTAGGGTCATAGGATATGTTTTTTCTGCCATTTTTCTCAACTTTCTTTCGATAGTATTGAATCTCTATCTGAGATTCTCATTTTTGTAGTCTTAGTTTGAACTACTATTTTGAGTAAGTTTGCTATTGACGTGCTCAGCAACATTACGATCATGTTCTTCCTGTGTCACTGCGTAATAGACTTTACCATCTGTAACATTGGCTACAAAGTAGAGGTTCTCACTCTTTGTTTGGTTAATACTTGCCTCAATCGCGTCCTGACTTGGACTATCCACTGGACCAGGCATCAAACCAGGTTTTGTATAAACATTGTATGGTGAATTAATCGATGTATCAATTCCAGCATCATCTGCTAGGCTAATATTTTGGCCAAGTTTGCCTTGAGCATACAAGATTGCAATATTGCTTTGAAGTGGCATACCAAGATTCAAACGGTTGTAGAAGACACCTGCAATCAACTTACGGTCTTCAGTCTTAGCACCTTCTTTTTCAACAAGTGAAGCAATTGTTAGCAATTCATTGACTGTCAAGTTTTTAGACTTGATTGCACTATAGTGCGGAGTCAAGGTCTTATCCATAGCTGCCAGCATCTCATCAATCAAACTTTCAATAGTCGTGCTTTCCTTGATAGAGTAGGTCGCTGGGAAAAGATAACCTTCCAAACGGTAACGAGCTCCACTTTCTTTCGTTGGCAAGCTTTCGAGTAGGTTTGGATATTTAGCAACTTCTTGACTGATAAAGTTGTCATCTTGCACTTTAGCCAAGAAAGCTTCCGCTGTCAAAGGTTCTTTAAATTCACCTTGTAATTGGCCTACAGCTTGGGCAATTTGATCAATGGTATATCCTTCTGGAATGGTCAAATCTGCAAGTGAAGGTTCTTGAGGTTCAGGAGTACCACCTTTTTGGAGTTCCTTAATGATATCCTCTGTACTCATGCTCTTTTGCAAATTGTAATATCCAGCCTTCAAATCTGAATAATTCTTATATTTAGCATAAAAAGCAAAAATCACTCCGTGTTTGATCACACCAGAATGTTCAAGTGCTGATCCAATCTCTTGGACATTGGATCCTTCTGGGATTTGAACCGTTACATATTCCTTAGAATTTGCATCAACTGGTAATAAAGATGATTGAACATACTGGTAACCAAAGTAACCACCTGCTGAAATCAAGGCAAGGAAAATCAGTAGAGAAATGAAGAAAGCCTTCAAATGTGATTTTTTCTTCTTGACAGGTTTAACAGTCTCACGACGACTACGACTCGGAGTTTCAGAAATGACTTCAACAGCTTCCGTTTCCATAACTGGTTCTTGTTTTGTTACTTCTTTCTGAGGCTCTTTTTTAGCTTCTGTCTTATAAGAAACAGCTACTCTTGTTGGAGTTGTGTTCACATCTCTTTCGACCTTTTGTGGACGATTGACATCTGGTCCTGGAACCGGTCTTGATGGACTTGCCTCAACTGGTGAAGCTGGAACATCTTGACTAGGGTGACGAGGAGTAATCGGAGCTTCTACTCTCGATTCATCTGCCGGTGATGCAGGCATATCCTCACTAGGATGTTTTGGAACACGTGGTGCATTCTCCATAATTTTTTCAACAGCTGATAGGGATGCAACCATAACATCTTCATCTGCGAGTTTTGTTTCAGGGACAAATAGAGCTTCTTTTTTCTCTGCAAGTTCAGTGGTCTCTTGGCGAATCCCTTCATAACGTTTTACTTTTTCTAAATCACGTAAAATCTGCTCTTTAAAGCTTAATTTTTCATCTTCTCTTGACTTTTCACTCAAAAGTTTATCCTCCTCGTTGACAATCCATAATATTATATCTTAAAAACGAAAGAAAAGCAACCTAGCATGCTTTTCTAGCTGATTTTTTAGCTTCCCAGACCATATCATACCATGTTTCCCCTGCAAAGGTTGACTGGGACTGGCCTTCATTGACAAATCCATGTTTTTCGTAGTAAGTAATGAGATAGTCATGACAGGTTAGGTTAATGCCTTCTCTTTCGTGTTCAAGAGCTAGTTCTTTCAAAGCTGTTAGCAATTTCTGACCTAGTCCTAGTCCCTGTGCCTCCTTGGCAATAGAAAGACAGGTCACAGAGATATAGCCACCAGGCTCATGACTATAATCTTCTATCTCTTCTGTAAAGGATTGGTCTTGCAGATAGCGGTGGGGGCCAACCGGTCCCTCTATATAACCAATAATCTTACCCTCTTTTTCTGCAACCAGAAACGAGGTCTGAATTTCTCGCAAATGCGCCTCGAAAACAGAGCGAGGAATGGCTTCTTCAATCGAGAAATTTTCTAGTTCAATCTCAACAATCCGATCTAAATCTTCTAATCTTGCTTTCCTAATTTCCATTTTGCCTCCTAAAAAAAGAGATTAAACCAAATCATACTAAAACCTTGACTAGCTGCATAAAGCGAATCTGTCTCTTCTTCATCAATAAAACCGTTCATTTCAAAATAGGAAAGCAACTCATCCGGACTCTTCAAACGAATAGCTTTGTAATCCAGCTCAACTGCTACATCTTTCAAAGCCGCAAGAAGAAGCGTTCCCAAGCCCTGTCTCTGATGGTCAGCCTCGATGACTAAAGAATGTATTTCTAGACATTTCGGATTGTGTGGGTAAGGACCACCTAGAACATAGCCTAGAAGCTGATTTTCATCCCTAGCTAGAAGAAAGGTATCCGCAGACTTACGGATACTTTCTTCTAAAATATGGGAAGTAAGGTGCTTTTCAGCTGGAAAAGATGTGGCCTGAAGTGTCTCTATCTCAGCCAAATCAGACTTACTTGCCTGAATAATCTTAATTGGAATTTCCATGGGAAAATCCTATTGAACATTGCTTGTCAAGTTAGACAAGAGACGCTCAAATGAATATTCATAGGTTTGGATATCTCCTGCTCCCATAAAGACATAGACAGCATTGTCATGGTCAAGGAGTGGAGAAACATTTTCAACAGTGATCACTTGATGTTTTTTGTTGATTTTTTTGGCTAGGTCTTCTACCTTAACATCACCATGGTCTACTTCACGAGCAGATCCATAAATTTGCGCTAGGTAAACTGCATCCGCTTGGTTCAAAGCATGGGCAAATTCGTCCAACAAGGCAATGGTTCTTGTAAAGGTATGCGGTTGGAAGACTGCTACAATTTCCTTGCTTGGGTATTTCTGACGAGCCGCATCCAAGGTCGCAATAATTTCTGTTGGATGGTGGGCAAAGTCATCGATAATAACTGTATCATTAACAATTTTCTCAGTGAAACGACGCTTAACACCGGCAAATGTTTTCAAGTGTTCACGCACCAAGTTCAAATCAAATCCTGCTGTGTAAAGAAGACCAATAACGGCTGTCGCATTCATGATATTGTGACGACCAAAGGTTGGAATGTGGAATTGCCCCAAGTCTTGTCCACGGAAATGAACTGTGAAGGTTGAACCAGTTGTTGAACGAAGAAGATCACTAGCGACAAAGTCATTACCTTCTGCTTCAAAACCATAATAATAAATTAGTGCATCAGACGTAATCTTACGCAATTCAGCATCTTCTCCGTAGATAAACAAACCTTTGGTAATTTGTTTAGCATAATCGTTAAAGGCATTGAAAACATCCTCTAGACTTGTGAAATAGTCTGGATGGTCAAAGTCAATGTTGGTAATAATAGAGTATTCTGGGTGGTAAGGCATGAAGTGACGCTCATATTCGTCAGATTCAAAGACAAAATATTTGGCATTGGCTGAACCACGACCTGTCCCGTCTCCAATCAAGAAGCTAGTATCTGTGATATGAGACAAGACATGAGACAACATACCTGTCGTTGAAGTTTTTCCGTGCGCTCCAGCAACTCCCATGCTAACAAAGTCGCGCATAAAGCTACCTAGGAACTCATGGTAACGTTTGTAGCTAATGCCATTTTGGTCCGCATAGGCAATTTCGACATTGTTATCTGGACGAAAGGCATTTCCAGCGATAATTTCCATATCACCGTCTAGATTCTTTTCATCAAAAGGAAGAATGGTAATTCCTGCCTGCTCAAGACCACGTTGAGTAAAGTAGTATTTTTCAACATCTGATCCTTGAACCTTGTGCCCCATTTGGTGCAACATCAAGGCCAAGGCACTCATCCCTGATCCCTTAATTCCGATAAAATGATATGTCTTTGGCATGTTTTCTCCCCTATTCTGTAATTCTGGTCAGATTCAACTCTTGGGCAACCTGACGTTCTTGTTCTTTTTGTTGATTCTTTTTATTGTAGATTTGGCTCTTCTTCAGAAAATCATAATTATTTTTCTTTGGACCTGAAGTTTCTTTTGGCTCAGATTGAGTCGAAATATTGCTCACTTCTTCCGCCAAGATGTAATGAGACTGGGTCAATTTTTGACTATATTTGACAAATTCACCAGGATTTTCCTTTTGGAAAGGCGCGGTAGGTTGATTGCCCTGCCTAACTAGACTTGGATGAGAATGGCGTCTTGTAGGAGTAATATCCTTAGTCAGATAACTTGCTGAGCGTTTCTTTTTCAAATCCGCACGCGCTTCTTCACGCGCCACCTCCGCATAGCTCTTTCCTTCTTTTTTAACTCCTAAACCAGATTTCTTAGGTTTCTCTACTGGTTTTTCAATCGGTTTTGCTGGTTTTTCTTCAGTAATAGGGGCCCACTCCAGATAATTCTTATCACGGTATTCTCCCTTGATATTACTGATAAAGTCAGACTCATCATAGAGGTCCATAACCGGCATCTCAGTCAGCATGACCTCGTCATCTGACACCAATGGAAATCGTTCTTCTCTCATTTTCTATTTCCTTTCAACACTTCATTATAGCGTATTGTCTTGATTTTTCAAGTGCTGGCTTCAGAAATTCCCAAAATTTCTCTAATTTCTGCTAAGGTCAGACTGCCACGTGACTCTGTGCCATCCAATACTTGTGACACCAGATGTTTCTTCTGTTCTTGGAGTTCCTGAATTTTTTCTTCAATGGTTCCCTTGGTCACCAAGCGATAAACCTCAACCGTTTCTTCCTGACCCATTCGATGGGCACGGCCAATAGCTTGCGCTTCCACCGCAGGATTCCACCAAAGGTCAACCAAAATAACCGTATCAGCACCTGTTAAGTTCAGACCGACACCACCAGCCTTGAGGGAAATCAGAAAGGCATCTCTTTCTCCTTGGTTAAAGGCCTTGGTCATGTCTTGTCTTTCCTTGGCTGGGGTTGAACCCGTAATTTTAAAGGATGTCAAGCCCAAGTCTGGCAATTCTTGTTCTATTTTCTCCAACATTCCCTTGAACTGCGAGAAAATCAAGACACGGTGTCCGCCGTCTGCCACCTGTACCAGCAGGTCTCGGAGACTATCCAGTTTGCCACTGGCTCCCTGATAATCCTCCATAAAGAGGGCAGGGGTGTCACAGATTTGACGCAAGCGCATCAAACCAGATAAAATTTCCACCCGACTTCGCTGGAATTCCTGATCTGAAACTTGAGCTAGACGGTCTCGCATCTGTTGCAACTGGGCTAGGTAGATAGCCTTTTGCTGAACTTCCAGTTCATTTTTATAAACCACTTCAATCAAGTCTGGCAATTCAGTCAGCACTTCTTCTTTCTTGCGCCTCATAACGAAAGGCTTAATAAACTGAGCAACGCGCTCAGCTGGTAATTTCATAAATTCTTTCTTACTTGGCAAAAGTCCTGGCATGACGATTTGAAAAATAGACCACAACTCACCTAGATGGTTTTCAATAGGAGTTCCTGACAAGGCAAAAACTGACGGCACCACAAATTGTCTCAAGGTCTGGGCAATCTTAGTCTGGGCGTTTTTCATGACCTGAGCTTCATCTAAGAAAAGGAAGTCAAAGGCCATCCCCTGATAAAGCCCACTGTCCTGACGGAAGGTGGCATAGCTCGTCACATAGATTTGATGGCACTCGGCAAGAATCTCTTCACGACTAGCTTTCAAACCATGAACAACAGCCACATCCAACTGTGGGGCAAATTTCTGAAACTCATCTGCCCAGTTGTAAATCAAACCAGATGGAGCTAAAATCAAAACCCGACTTTCTTTTGTCACTTGACCAGTCAAAAAAGCAATGGTCTGCAGGGTTTTACCAAGTCCCATATCATCAGCTAAAATCCCACCAAAACCATAATAATGGAGCATTTGCAACCAACGAATTCCCTTTTCCTGATAATCTCGCAAGTCAGCCTGAACCTGAGTTGCTTGCAAAGGAAAGTCCTCTGGATGCGTCAAATCGTGGGCCAAATTCTGGAATTCTTGTGAAAAAGAAACACGGTCACGCCCTTCAAAGAGATGAGCTAAACTATAAGCCAAGGATTTTCGAGTCTGCAAGGCACCATCTTTTAATTCAAACTGCCCCAGTTCCTGTAGATTTTGGCGAATTTTCTTGGTTTTTTCATCGAAAAAGTAGACTTGATTAGACGAATCAATGTAAAAATCTTGATTGGCAACCAAGGCCTGCATTGCTTGGTCAATTTCCTCCTGGGCAATATCTTGAAAATCAAACTGGATTTCCAAGAGACCTCCCTTGGAAGCAATCTGTACTTGAGGGCTTGCTAGATTATAGAGTTCTTCTAACTTGTCTGATAAATCAACATTTCCGAGTTTTTCAAAAACTGGAATGATTTCATGGAAGAAATGATAGACAGACTCCGCTTTTAGGGCTTGACGCCAAGATTGAAAATCTGCTTCAAAACCAGCTGCCAAACAGACTTGGAAAATTCTTTCTTCTAAGTCAGCATCACTCGAAAATGGTAATTCTTCTAACTCTTGTCGGTTAGAGACCTGCCTATCCCCATAATCAAACTGAATTTCTAAACGAATCCGATTATCCTCTTCCCTGTCAAAGTAAAAAGAGGGTGCAAAAGTTTTGATTTGTAGACGTTCTGGAGCTGAAACGATCCCCATCTGGCTAAAAAAAGTTAAACAAGAAGCTAACTTATCGCGGTCACTGCTATCAAATTGCAAGTATTTCTTTCCATGCTGATCCAAAGGCAACGCTTTGATTTCCTTGAGAAGACGTATCTGCTGGTCTGTTAGAAAATAAACCTGTCCTTTATGGAAAAGCACAGCTCCCTGATAAAAGACATTGACCCTTGGACTCTCACTGATTTCCATTTCAAAATAGTCCGAGTATTCTGTTGCTGTAAAGGCAAATAGATTGGCATCAGCATGCATATCCTGAAAAAGCAGAGTTTGGTAGCTATCCACTTGATGGTCAAATTGAAAATGGGGCAAGGCCATCAGTAAATTCACACCCTGCTCAAAAAAGGTCAGAGGAAAAAAGAGGTGCCGACCTTGGTTTTGGAAAAAAAGCTCTGGACTAAGTCCTTCCTCCATTAGTCCGCGTAAGAAAGTCAGAAGCTCTTGACTTTCCTCATTAAAGGCTTCCCAAGATAGAGACTCCTCATAAGTTTTACCAATCATATAAGGTTTTCTCTTCTCGACGACTTTTAAAAAGATTGGAATATCCCGAATAACGTAGTATTTTTGGCTATTGATTTGCCCGATTCTAAGAGTCCACAAGATATGATTGCTTCCTGCTTCCACCTGACCCACAGCTGACAACTCATAGGCTCGGTCTGATTTTGGAGACAAGATTCGTTCCAAAAATTTGCTGCCCAAGGTCACCTTGGTTTCAACGGCCTCTTTTTCTTCATGACCTTCTTCCAGACTTTGCAAGATTTCCTGACCACGCTCATCATTTTTCAGAAAATGCTCCAGAGCTGCCAAATGCACACAGTAGCCCCTCTTTTGGAAAAAATCGCAGGCACAAAAAACCAAATCATCCTCTAAACTATAGCGCAGTTCTTCTTCTGCAACGCGAGCGTAGAGCCGATTATTCTTTTCCTTGATGATGTCAACCTTACCAGTTTCATAAAGGGCAACGCCTTCGATACGGACTTTCCCCGGAATCAATTTAGCCATATTTTTACCTTTACCTTATCTTTTTATTATACCATATTTTCCCCTATGAAAATAGCCTTCTAGGATGACTTTTCTCCTAGAAGGCTGGATTTTTAAAGTTTAGCAAAAGTCGTCACAATTCGCTGACACACTTCTTGCAGCAGAGATTTAGGCATAGCTACATTGAGACGGGCATGGAGACTCCCTTCATCCCCATAATCCAAACCAGGATTGAGGATAACCTTGGCTTCATTTCTCAAAAGCTCTTGTAATTTTTCATCAGTCAGGTCATAGGCTGAAAAATCAAGCCAAATCAAGTAGGTTCCTTGCGGTTTCATGACCTTGATTTTAGTCTCTTTTCCAAATAGATCCACCACATAATTAATATGGTCTTCAAAGACTTGCTTGAGTTCCTCTAACCAATCTTTACCGTATCGATAGGCAGCTTCTGTCGCCAAATAACCCAAGCCTGAAATTTCATGCTGGTTATTGGCCAACTGGCGTTTCTGGTAAGCCACTCGCAACTTAGGATTTTCAATGACTGCATAGGAATTTTTTGTCCCAGCAATATTAAAGGTTTTAGTGGCACTGCTCAAGACGATAGCAAATTCTTTAAAGTCAGGGTTGACAGTATTGAAGGAATGATGCTTGTGACCAAAGAGGGCCAAATCTTGGTGAATCTCATCCGAAACCAAGAAAACACCGTGTTTTTGACAGAGTTGACCAATCTTCTCCAACACTTCTTTTTCCCAAACACGTCCACCAGGATTGTGAGGATTGCAGAGAATATAGAGTTTAACATTCTCTTTCACCAAATCCTTCTCCAGTTGGTCAAAGTCAATCTCAAACAAACCATCCTTTTCCACCAAAGAATTGGTAATCAATCTGCGGTTATTCAACTTGACACTGCGTGCAAAAGGTGGATAGACTGGTGTGTTAATCAGAACCGCTTCGCCTTCTTTTGTAAAGGCTTGAATAGCTGTTGAGATGGCTGGTACCACACCCTCGATAAAGACAAGGGCCTCTTTGTCAAAGTGATAACCGTGTTGTGAGGCTTCCCACTTTTGAACTTCCTTAATTAATTCTTCACTGGCATAAGTATAGCCATAAACCAGTTGGTCTGCGTAAGTCTGCACGGCTTGGCGGATTTCAGGCAAAACCACAAAGTCCATATCCGCTATCCAAGCTGGTAGGACTTCACTATCCGTTTCCGCTTCTTTCCATTTATAGGTATGGTGCCCTAAACGATTGGGCAGGCTTGTAAAATCATATTTTCCCATCTTTGACTTATCCTTCCAAGGCTTGGCGCAAATCTGCAATCAAATCTCTAGCATCCTCAATCCCAATTGACAAGCGCAAGAGGTCATCTGTCAAACCATAAGAATGGCGGACTTCTGCTGGAATATCGGCATGGGTTTGCGTTATTGGATAAGTAATAAGACTTTCCACCCCACCTAAACTTTCCGCAAAAGAGAAGACCTTAAGGCTGTTCAAGATATGAGGAATGCGTGTTTCATCCGCTACTTTAAAGGAAATCATGCCTCCACGACCAGTGTAGAGAACTTCCTTAACTGCTGGAGAATCCTTCAAAAAGGCAACCACTTCTTGGGCGTTAGCTGTTGAGCGCTCCATACGAAGAGACAGAGTCTTGAGACCACGAATCAATTGATAACTATCAAACGGAGACAAGACTGCCCCTGTCGTATTGAGATTGTAGAAAAGCTTCTCGTATAGTTCTAAACTATTGGTCACAACCACTCCAGCCAAGACATCATTGTGCCCTGCCAGATACTTAGTCGCTGAATGGAGAACAATATCCGCACCATCTTCAATCGGACGTTGATAGATAGGACTGTAGAAGGTATTGTCCACAACCACTTTGGCACCCTTAGCATGAGCCAATTTTGCTAGTTTTTCAATATCAAATTCCAACATCAAGGGATTGGTTGGTGTTTCGATATAGAGAACATCCACGTCCTTTTCTAACTCAGCAATCAACTCTTCTTCTGTATTGGCATAGGTAAAATGGAAACGGCCTTCCTGTTCCACTTGGTTGAACCAGCGGAAAGAACCTCCATAAAGGTCACGCACTGCTAAAATCTTACTTCCTACTGGAAAAACGCTAAAAGCCAATACAATTGCTGACATCCCTGAACTAGTCGCTAGGGCATAGTCTGCTGACTCAATAGCCCCCAAGACTTCCTCCGCCTTACTACGAGTTGGGTTTTTGGTACGCGTATAGTCAAAGCCAGTAGACTGACCAAACTCTGGATGCTGATAAGTCGTTGAAAAATGAAGCGGTGTTACCAAGGCTCCTGTTGCTTCGTCTGACTTGATACCCGCCTGAGCCAAAATTGTGTTGATGTGTAATTCCTTGCTCATACAATACCTCCAAATCTATAGTAACTATTGTACCACTTATTTTCATCAACTCATTTTCTTCTTTTCAAGAGCTAGTTATAGTTTCAAACTATACACTTATCGAGTAAAGCTAAAAAAGAATCCAGAAAACACTCCAGATTCTTTTGTGAAAATCCTTGTTAGGGCTTACTTAGACTGAAAGAAATCCTGTTGGGCTAAATAGTCATAATGCTCTTTGTTAAATTGATACTGGCCCACATGCTGACTAACCTGACCGACATCCACGGAAAAAATATAGGCTTCATTTTGATAATTCCAATTCAGCCTAACTGCATTCAAGACTGGCTTATAAGTAAAATCTTTAACCTGATTCCAAGGCATCTCTACGACGTGATTAGAACGATTCTCAGTTATATCACTGATGTCCATCAAGTAGATTCCCTTAGGTGTGAATGCCAGAATCTTAGGCTTCACGCTTGACTGAACATAGTAACTTCCTCCTACAACGAAGAAATCAAAAAAGGATTTCAACAATGTCTTTTTCTTGAAGGCCATCAGAAAATTCTTTTGCCCTTCAATGTGACAAGTTGATAGAAATGATGCAATCTGTTTTTCTGTCGCAAATTCCATAATAGCGCCCATAATGTTACCTCCATAACGATTAGTAAATCGGCAGATAAGAACTCTTCACATAAAGAATAACTTATCATTTGTTGCGTTTTATACTCAATGAAAATCAAAGAGCAAACTAGGAAGCTAGCCGCAGGCTGTACTTGAGTACGGCAAGGTGAAGCTGACGTGGTTTGAATTTGATTTTCGAAGAGTATTATCTTACTTTTCCAGTAGATGGCACCCCTCCTATAAAATCACCCTAGCATGTGCATACTTCAATCAATATTGGGTAGATTTTCGAAAATAGCTTCTCACGTTTTTGTTATATTCATTATAACATAAATTTAATAAACCAATTAAAAAATGTAAGCACTTTTCTTCCAAATTCGCCAGCATTCTATATAAAAACGACGGCTTCTTTCGAAACCATCGTTTTTCTTGAAAAATCCTTATTTGACATGTTTTGCCAATTCTTCTTGGGCTTTTTTATTGGATTCTTCTTTTTCTTTCAGCCATTTTTCTTTAGCTTTTTCATATTCATCCTTTGTGACTGTCTTATCTTGTAATTTGAGATATTTATATGATTCAACCCCTTTATTACCAGCCAATGAATATGGTGTTGAGAAAGGAACGATTTTTCTCAATGTTGGTGTTCCACCAAGTGAAACATTTGGAATTGCTAGAGAGCTATCCACCAACCAAGCTTGGGCATCTGCATATTTTTCATAGCGTTTAGCTGGATCTTGTTCCTTATTAGCTTCTTCCAACATTTGAGTGTAGACATCCAGTCCAACAGCCTTGGCTTTGTCATTGGCTTCACCTGGCTCTATACCTAGATTTTGCATCAAACCACCAGAATTAACGTTAAAGACATCAAGATAGGTTGAAGGATCTTGATAGTCTGCAGTCCAACCACCATTGTAAAGATCATAATCCTTCTGAGCTGCAGTTTGAGCAAGATAACCTGAACTATCATAGTCCTCTGTAGAAAGTTGATGAACATCAATCACAACATTATCTGCACCTAAGACAGATTCTATTGATTGCTTCATGGAATTAATCCCTTGAATTTCAGCCTTATTAGCCAAATCTATAGTTTTATCTAAGTGTATAGGGAATTGGACTCCTTTGGCTTGGAGTTCTTTCTTAGCTTCAGCAAATTTAGCTTTAGCTTTTTCTGGATTGTAGTATGGATCTTGGGCATCTGCAAAGTTGATTCCTTGCCATTCCTTACCATAGTTGACCATTTTAGACGCAACTACTTCACCAAAGTCTTTTCCATTGATACTTACGAAGTTTGGAGGAACAACTAGGTTACGCAAAATCTTAGTTGCCCCCTCTTCTCCTTGAGATTGGGCCCCATAGGCCGTACGGTCATAGGCAAAATTAATGGCTTGACGGAAGTTCTTGTTAAGAACCGCTTCTTGAGTCGATTTCTTTTCAGCATCACTTGTCTTGGAAGTGAATTTATAAGATTTTCTATCTAAATTGAAGTTTAAGAAGTAAGAAGTAGCATCTTGCATGCTATAGATGATATTGTCCTTATTCTTTTCTTTAATCCCTTCGAAGCTTGAACTGTTTGGATAGAGACGAGCATAGCTATAAACACCTTCGGTAAAATTACGTGCTAACGCATCTTGGTCACTACCATCAAAATAAGTCAATTTCACATCATCTACAAAGACATTTTTAGCATCCCAGTAGTTAGGATTTTTCTTGTATTCGATGACCGATTTTGAAACAAAGGATTTCATCAAGAAAGGTCCATTGTACAAAATGCTAGATGGATCTACCTTCCCAAAATCATCCCCTTTTGATTTCAAGAAATCCGCATTGACTGGGAAGAGAATAGTTGAGGTTGTTTTTGAGTTCCAGTAAGGTTCTGGTCGTGCCAAGGTATATTGAACGGTTTGGTCATCAAGAGCCTTGACTCCGACAGTTGAAAAGTCGCTTGTTTTACCAGTGATATAGTCATCTAAACCTGCAACGGATTCTTGCACTAAGTACAAGGCTTCTGATTTTTTATCAGCCGCATATTTCAAACCAGTGACAAAATCTTGGGCAGTTACAGGAGCATATTCATCTCCATCTGCAGTATACCATTTAGCATCTTTCCGCAGTTTGTAGGTATAGGTCAAACCGTCCTTAGAAACACTCCAATCCTCAGCCAAGGATGGGACATAGTTCCCATATTGGTCATTTTCCATGAGACCATCTACCAGGTTGGTCACAATATCAGTAGTTGTTGAACGGTTTTCTGCTAGATAGTTCAAACTAGATGGATCACTTGAATAAACATAATTGTATGTTTTTGACCCTGTGCTAGAATTTCCACAGGCACTTAACAAAATACCTGCACTTAACACGACACCTGCAAGCGTTGCATACTTGGCCTTAGACTTTTTCATTTCCAGAACCTCCTGATTTAAATATTTGTCTTATTATACATTACAGGTTTTATTTAGTCAATAGTTTTTTAAGTAAAATTTAAGAAAAATTAAATTACTATCTACAAATTATAAAAAATATAATACAAATTAATAAAAAAGAGAATAATCCAAGCATTTCATGATAGAAATGTTCAAATTATCCCTTTTATTTATAAATATTTTTTAAGTTAACTTTAATTTGATTCGTAAGCGATCTGCTTGAGCTTTTCCAATCACCTTATCCAATAAACGGGTACGAAGACTCAAGAATCCGTAAACTCCTCCCCCCATGGCACCGACAAGAGCTACATATAGGAAACTCCACAAACGTCCACTTGGTTGGAAGACAAATCCTAAAATCCACTGCAATGTCCCAACTACAAGAAACATGAAAAGAGTTAACAAACTGATTAAAATGGTTCGTTTCAAAATCACCTTGCGCTTAACACCAGTTACCTTGCAAATGTCCCGATACATCAAAACATTAGGAATAATAAGGCCGATGGTTGTGGAAATCAAAGGTCCATAACTGTGAAAGAGAGCAATGGTTGGCAGTTGTAAGACCAGCTTGGCAATGGAACCATAGATAAAATAGAGAACGGCCTTGCGGTTGCGGAACATGGCTTGAAGCATTGGAGACAAAACCATGTACAAGCCTAAAATAGTAGACTGCAAAACTGCAAAGACAAACAATCCCATAGCCAAACTATCTGGCTTACCATAGAAGACAGTATAGAGAGGTTCTCCTACCATGACTACTCCAACCGTTGCTGGTAGCAAGAATAGGAAAAGCATAGTGATGCTGTCCTGAACTAGACGAGAAGCTGCCTTCAAGTCCCCCTTAACATAGTTTTCAGTCAAAAGTGGCAAACCGACACTCCCAATCGAAACTCCAACCGAAATCAAAATCATAGTGATTTTATTAGGATTGGCAGAGAAATAAGAAAACATGACAATTAAGTCTTCATTACTATAGTTTGTAAACCACTTCATGCTATTGATAAAGGTATTTTGGTCCAAGATTTGGAAAAGCTGGATAGCAGACCCTGTCAAGATAAAAGGAATGGCTTCCTTAATGGTGTCGACCAAAAGACGCTTGCTGTTTATCTTATCTCCTGTTTCAAGGACTCTTTTAAGTAATCCTTCTTTGGCAAGGAAATAGATCAAAACTGCAAAACTAGCTACCATGCCGACAAAGGCAGCAAAGGTGGATTGGGTAACCGCTGCTAGATAATCTCCTGAGCCCATTTTCATAATCATAAAGGTAGCTAAAAGCATCCAGATAACACGAATGACCTGCTCAGCGATTTGGCTCATGGCATAAGGTTTCAGGTTATTCATCCCTTGGAAGAAACCTCGGATAACACTCATAGATGGGAAAATCAAGACCGCCCAAGCCAAGCTCTGCATGATTGGGATCAGGTCTTTCCCTACACCCGACAAGTCTGCTAGCCATGGAGCAAAGAGATACAAGACTAAAGCAAAAACCAGACCTAGTCCTGTCATAAAGCCTAAAAAGCTCCGAATCAGGGCAAAGCTATGCTCTTCTTCTCGCATGGTATTATACTTGGCCACTTGCTTGGCCACCGCAACTGGAATCCCTGCTGTTGAAATCAGCAAGAACCAGGCATAGATATTATAGCCCATGGTGAAGAGACCATTTGCTGTAGCCGCATAAGACCCCATCCAGATATACCAAGGGATGATATAAATGGCACCGAGTAGACGACTGATAAAGTTACTAGCCGTTAGCCAAGCAGTCCCCCGTAACATCTGGGCCTGCTGGTGATTGTTTTCGTTAGACATAGATTCCTCATTTAATTTTAATCACTAGGAAAAATTCCTCATCTTCCATTATAAACTTTTCCTTGTCACTTGTAAATTTACGACTTTCGGTTTACAATAGAAAGTATGATTAAGATTGAAACCGTATTAGATATTTTAAAGAAAGATAGTCTCTTCCGCGAGATTATCGACCAAGGACACTATCACTACAACTACAGCCATGTCGTATTTGATACCATCTGTTATGACAGCCGCAAGGCCAAAGAGAAGAGCCTCTTTTTCGTCAAGGGGGCTTCCTTTAAGAAGGAATTTCTGCTTTCAGCCATCTCTCAAGGCCTCGGTTGGTATGTGGCTGAAAAAGACTATGAAGTTGGTATTCCTGCTATTATCGTCAGTGATATCAAGAAAGCCATGAGTTTGGTAGCTATGGAATTTTATGGAAATCCACAGAAAAAACTCAAACTCCTTGCCTTCACTGGTACTAAGGGTAAAACAACAGCAGCCTATTTCGCTTATAACATCTTATCTCAAGGGCATCGACCTGCAATGTTGTCAACTATGAATACAACTCTAGATGGCAAGACTTTCTTTAAGTCTGCATTGACAACCCCTGAGAGTATTGACCTCTTTGACATGATGAATCAAGCTGTGCAAAATGACCGTACTCACCTCATCATGGAGGTATCCAGTCAGGCCTATCTGGTCAAACGTGTCTATGGTCTGACCTTTGATGTAGGAGTCTTTCTTAACATCACTCCAGACCATATCGGCCCGATTGAACACCCTAGCTTTGAAGACTACTTCTACCATAAGCGTCTCTTGATGGAAAATAGCCGAGCAGTTATCATTAACAGTGACATGGACCACTTCTCTGTACTAAAAGAACAGGTAGAAGATCAAGACCATGATTTCTACGGTAGTCAGTCGAGCAACCAAATCGAGAATTCCAAAGCCTTTAGCTTTTCAGCTACGGGTAAACTCGCTGGAGATTATGATATTCAACTCATTGGGCACTTCAATCAAGAAAATGCAGTTGCAGCTGGACTTGCTTGTCTCCGTCTCGGAGCTAGTCTTGAGGACATCAAAAAAGGAATTGCTGAAACCCGCGTTCCTGGTCGTATGGAAGTCCTCACTCAGAAAAATGGAGCCAAGGTTTTCATCGACTATGCCCACAATGGTGACAGTCTCCAAAAACTCATCAATGTGGTTGAGACTCATCAAACAGGAAAGATTGCTCTGGTCTTAGGTTCGACAGGAAATAAGGGAGAAAGTCGTCGTAAGGACTTTGGCCTCCTCCTCAATCAACACCCTGAGATTCAAGTCTTTTTGACTGCTGATGACCCCAACTATGAAGACCCAATGGCCATTGCAGATGAAATTAGTAGCTACATCAATCATCCTGTTGAAAAAATTGCGGATCGCCAAGAAGCCATCAAGGCAGCGATAGCTATCACAGATCAAGCATTAGATGCAGTTATTATCGCCGGTAAGGGAGCCGATTGCTACCAAATCGTCCAAGGCAAGAAAGAAGCCTATCCAGGAGATGCAGCCGTCGCAGAAAATTATTTATAAGATAGTAAAAAATCAAGGGAAATGAAACCCTTGATTTTTTCTATTTTTATTTAAAAGCGTTTTTCAAACCTTCAACGGCACCTTCTACAGCACCTTTAGCATCTTCAACTACTTCTTTTGCCTTAGCAACTGTCTTTTCTACAGCGCCTTCTGCTTCAGTCTTGCTATCCCCAGTAACTTTACCAAATCCTTCTTTGATAGAGCCTGTTGCTTGTTCCAATTTGTTTTCAAGTGACATATGATTGTCTCCTTTAATTTTATTCCGATATGTGTTACCGGTTACATATAGTTTATACCGAATACTAAGGAAAGTCAAACAATGTGCTCAGAAACAAGAAATCAGCCCAAGTAGAAAATTAATCTTTCCTTATCCAAATCGATAGCCAACTCATACTTTCCATCTTCATTTTGGACAATATAACCTAGGATAACTAAACTGTCCACAAAGATGTCACGGCGTTTCTGCATGAGCTGATCTTTTTTAAGAAATTTCAACAAAAAAGTCGTCATGTATTTGAGAGCATACTCAGGATTGACATCTCCTAAAATGTCATAAAGTTCCTGTTGTTTTTCTGTCAAAGGATACTGATGTTTTACCTTATAGAAATAATTGGACAGGGTCATTTTTGTTCGTGCAAAGTCCGTCTTTTCAACTAAAATAGCTGCATTGGTTTGATTTCGCAATTCCGTCTCAAAAGTCTGCTCCAACAAGGCTTGATAGATCAGACTATCTTCGCTGACAAAAATCTCTTGATCCAGTTCGAGACTATCAAGTGATTCAAACATGGGAAGATTGAGGTAATAACGCTTATTTTCCCGACGAATCAAGCCAACCTTTATATACTCTTCCATGAGTTTATCAACTGCCACATCTGGAAATTGAGCCTTAATTTCTCGCAAAATAACATCCTCATGCTGGTCCAGATAGCGGATCAATTCTCCAAAAAATGGCTGTCTCGTCAAACGAGATGGATTAAAAATCTGAATCATGAAGATTCCTTTCTTTACATTCTAACAGAGGCGATGCTGCCAACTGACTAGGATTGGTCCCCGGCTGGTTCAAAGGAACAGGCAGGCCTAGTTCTCTGTAATACTCCTTCCAAAAATCACTAATCTCCTGCTCCTCATCTCCAAATTTCATAGGAATAGTTTCAAAAATGGGGAGAATTTCTGCCATGTACTGGGAACAGTAAAAACCTTCTCCATCTGGATAGAAAGAAACATTGTAGGGTGCTCCAAGATGTCTGCAAGCTCTTTCCTTCACAGACTGGATATCCATTTCTGAGTAAATATAGAGGTCGTACAAGTGATTGGGTTCAAAGAAGTCTGCTGGTTCTTGACAGATAACACCCGCCTTTCCACTAGCATGGTAAATCATCCCATCCAAATAAATGGCAACATGGCTATAGTTGCCTGTGGAAGTCTGGATGGCCTGTCCTATGTCAGACTCATCTCTCACAAAAATCAAATCGCCATTTGCTAACATGCTTCACTCCTAGAAAAAAAAGGAGCCGAAACTCCTTTCGATATAAGCCAAACTAGCCTTTCCTAATTTGATTTGACACCCAAAATCTTAAGCATTAAAGCTTTCAGTCAATTGAGGTACCACTTGTTTCTTACGTGAAACGGCACCAGCAAGGAAGGCATGATTGTTTTCAAGTTTGAAGTTGAAGGCTGCTTCAACCTTGCCCATGTTAGCACCAAGAGCCAAGATTTCTGAGTTTGAGTTGACGATATCTGTAATCATCAAGACAAAGTCAGAGTAACCGTTTGCTGTGTTGGCAGCTTGCATTGCAGCTTCGATTTCTGCTTGGCGTTCCAATACTTCAGCGATGTCCACTGTGTTTACTTGAGCAACACGGACATTATTTCCGTTCAATTCAAAAGTCTTAGCATCGATGTCAATCAATTCTTCAGCAGACTTGCTGGCCAAGTTTGTACCAGCTTTTAGCATCGCGAGACCATATTCTTCCAAGTTTACACCAGCCAATTCAGCCAATTCTGGAGCAATGACTTTATCTGTTGGATGTGTTGTTGGTGATTTCAAAAGAAGGGTATCTGAAATCAAACCTGAAAGCATCAAACCAGCAATCTCTTTAGGCACAGCTACACCATGTTCTTTGAACATACGGTAAACGATTGAAGACGCTGAACCAACTGGCTCCAAACGCATGTATAGTGGGCTTGCAGTTTCAAAGTTAGCCACACGGTGGTGGTCCACAACACCATAAACTTCTACTTCAGCGATATCTGATACAGATTGTTGGAATTCATTGTGGTCAGTCAGGATAACTTGCTCTGCACCTTCTGCTTTAGCAGAAGTGATAACACGCGGTGCTTCTACACCAAAATAGTTCAAGACAAAGGCTGTTTCTTCATTTGGAGTTCCAAGGGCAACAGCTTCCGTATCCAAACCATAAGCTTCTTTTGCAAGGTAGGCAAAGGCTACAGATGACCCGATGGCATCTGAGTCTGGATTTTGGTGACCAAATACTAGAATCTTAGACATGATAATACCTCATTTTGTTTATTCTCTTTATTGTAGCATTTTTTTCTCTTTTTGACAAAAGTAAGAGGAGTCAAAGGACTCCCCGCTACTCTTCAAAATAACTGAGTAAATTTCTATCTTGATTTTCAGATAAAAATCTTTCCTTCTGCGGCCTCTTCTTACGCTTGAGAAGGGCTTCTGCAGACATAGCTTCTTCCTTACTGGCAAAACCTTGAGTATAGATAAGTTTGACTGGTAAGCGTGCTCGTGTATATTTGGCTCCCTTCCCACTATTGTGAACAGCGAGGCGTCTCTTCACATCAGTCGTATAGCCTGTATAGTAGGATCCGTCACGGCACTCCAGCACATACATATAAGCCTTATGATCCATAATAAATCTCTTCGAGTTCCGGCGTATAAGAGCCATCATCATTGTGTACAATGAGAGGTGGCAATACCTTAAAGCCACTTGTCGAGCCATCCTTGATAGCCTCAATCAAAAGCATATTGGCTTCCTTTTCTCGCTTTGGATAAACAAACTGCAGGCGCTTAGGAGCTAGATTATGCCGTTGTAACGTATCCAAAATATCCAGAAGTCGATCAGGACGATGAACCATGGCCAAACGCCCATTAGACTTGAGAATACTCTGGGCACTACGACAGATTTCCTGCAAATTGGTCGTGATTTCATGTCGCGCCAAGAGATAATGTTCGCTCTCGTTCAAGTTTGAATGAGGATCCACCTTGAAATAGGGTGGATTACACAAAATCATATCCACCTTACTTCCCTGAATGTAAGCAGGCATATTTTTCAAATCATCACAGATGACCTCCATCTGCTCTTCTAAACCATTCAAACGGACAGAGCGTTCAGCCATATCCGCCAAACGCTCCTGAATCTCAACAGCCAAAATCTGTGCCTGAGTCCGAGTGCTAGCAAATAGCCCCACTGCTCCATTTCCAGCACAAAAATCCACTATCAAGCCCTTCTTAGGAAAACGTGGAAAACGTGACAAGAGAACACTATCCACCGAATAGCTAAAAACCTCTCTATTTTGAATGATTTTGATATCTGTTGAAAAGAGCTGGTTAATGCGCTCTCCTGATTTTAATAATTGTTCTTCTTCCATGGTCTTATTATAGCAAATTTATATTAACATTACAAAAGATAGAAATTTCTAACTAGTGCTTCTGATTCTTCAAATGTTGAAGGGCTTCCTTGGTCCAAATTGGCATCATTCGTTTGAGAGGCGCAAAGCCATAGTTAAAACGGTCGCTTGAAAAGCGTCTCCGTCTCGGAAACTGGTGCTTTTCTTCCTCCAAAGTGCGGATGGAAAGACTAGCTTTCCCTGTAAANTCATCTAAATCCACTACTTGAACTTGAACCTCTTCATCGACTTTCAAGGCTTCTTGGATATTTTCAATAAAGCCTGTCCGAATCTCTGAAATGTGAATCAGTCCCGTATCACCCGTCTCTAGCTCAACAAAGGCACCGTAGGGCTGAATCCCTGTAATACGGCCCTTTAGCTTATCACCGATTTTCATCCTAGTCCTCGATTTCAATTGTTTCAATCACAACATCTTCAACTGGCTTGTCCATAGCTCCTGTCTCAACAGCAGCAATGGCATCCAAGACAGCGTAAGAAGCTTCATCAGCTAGCTGACCAAATACAGTGTGACGGCGGTCTAGATGAGGAGTTCCACCTTGGTTGGCATAGATTTCCGCAATCGGTTCTGGCCAACCACCACGAGCAATTTCTTTCTTAGAATAAGGCAAATGTTGATTTTGCACGATAAAGAACTGGCTGCCGTTAGTATTTGGACCAGCATTGGCCATAGAAAGGGCACCACGGATATTGTAAAGTTCTTCTGAGAATTCATCCTCAAATGATTCGCCGTAGATTGACTCGCCACCCATACCAGTTCCAGTTGGGTCTCCACCTTGAATCATAAAGTCCTTGATAATACGGTGGAAAATGACACCATCATAGTAGCCATCTTTTGAAAGTGCAACAAAGTTAGCCACTGTTTTAGGAGCATGTTCAGGGAAGAGCTTAATACGCAAGTCTCCGTGATTGGTCTTAATAGTCGCGATAGGACCTTCTACTATTTCAATGTCTACTTGTGGGAAATGCAATTCTTTTTCTACCATACCAAATCCTTCTAAGGCATCAAAAATGCCATCTTCTTCTAATGTTTTTGTAATATAATCTGCTTTTTCTTTGATGTTATCATGAGAAATTCCCATTGCAACGCTGATTCCAGCATAATCAAAGAGTTCCAAGTCGTTGAGGCCATCTCCAAAAACCATGACGTTCTCTGGTTTCAAGCCAAGGTGTTCAACAACCTTTTCCACCCCCGTCGCTTTGGAGCCTGAAATCGGCACAATATCAGACGAATGTTGATGCCAACGAACCATGCGAAGTTTGTCTGAGAGACTATCAGGCAAGTGCAAGTCATCTCCCTTATCTTCAAAAGTCCACATCTGATAGATATCTTCTTTTTCATGGAAGTCAGGATCTACATCTAAATCGGGGTAAATTGGATTGATAGCTTCACTAATCATATCGGTGCGAGTCGACAACTTGGCATCATGACTCCCAACCAAACCATACTCAATTCCCTCTTGCTTGGCCCAAGAGATATACTCCTCAACATCTGACTTCTCAATCTGATGCTGATAAATGACATGACCTTTTTTATCTTCGATATAAGCCCCATTCAAAGTTACAAAAAAGTCAGGCTTGAGATCACGAATCTCTGGAACGACACCAAAAATCCCTCGTCCAGAAGCAATACCTGTCAAAATTCCTTTCTCACGTAATTGCTTAAAAACAGTTGGGATTGAAGCTGGAATAAAACCTGTCTTTGAATTCCGCAATGTATCATCAATATCAAAAAAGACAATCTTGATTTTCTTTGCCTTGTATCTTAATTTGGCATCCATCTCACTACCTCTTTCAATCTAACTCTTTCCATTATACCATAAAGTAGCTAAATCCCCTATTTTCAAAAAGTTTCCAGTTTTATTGTAAGTCCTTGGATAAGTATAAAACTAAATCATTATCATTTTGACAACTTGCACCCATTTCTAGCGGTTTATTTCTATACCACACACCTGTCCCATCTGGAATATAGCCCCGTCTGATATACAATCTCTGGGCAGGGCCATAGCCTAAGTGCAAACCTACACCAAGAGTGACCTTACTCGAAACAAACTTGACTCGTTTTTCTGCTTCTTCTAGCAGTTGATTCCCAATCCCTTGATTTCGAAAAGGCTCAAACACATTAAAATCTGATAATTCTGGATAGATTCCTACAAAAGGACCATGTTTAGCAGAGGGCAAAATGGTAACGTAGCCCGCTACAACACCATCAATCTCTGCAACTAAGACTTCTCTCTCCCCACTTTCCTGTTCCAGAAAATATCTAGCCAAAATTTCCTCTCTACCAGGCCAACCTTGATTCATAAATCCATGAGATAAGGATTCAATATCAGACTTAACCATATTTCTAATCGTACAATTCATCTTTGACTTAGCCACCTTTACTCTTTCTATTACCATTATAGCACGCCAAGGTCAGAAAAAAACTATCTCGTGAAAAAAGACACAACCGGGTCTGAAAAAGAGGTCCACTCGGAACTCAACTCGCTCTTTCATTTCAAAGCTCGTGAAAAAAAGACACAAGCGGGTCTTAATTCGCTTTCTTTTTTCCGAGCTCATGAAAAAGAGGTCCACTGGACCTGAAAAAAGACCCGTCGGGGTCTGAAAAAGAGGTCCACTGGACCCAAACTCGCTCTCTCATTTCAAAGCTCGTGAAAAAAAGACCCGTCGGGGTCTTTTTTTTAATCTTCGTTTACGAAAGGCATCAAAGCCATTACGCGAGCGCGTTTGATAGCTGTTGTTACTTTACGTTGGTTTTTAGCTGAAGTTCCTGTTACACGACGAGGAAGGATTTTCCCACGTTCTGAAACGAAACGGCTAAGAAGCTCAGTATCTTTGTAATCAACATATTCAATTTTGTTTGCTGCGATGTAATCAACTTTTTTACGGCGTTTGAATCCGCCACGACGTTGTTGAGCCATGTTTTTTCTCCTTTATAATTTTAGTTGTCCATTAGAATGGTAAATCATCATCTGAAATATCCAATGGATTTGTTGCTCCAAATGGATTTTCATCACGTGAAAAGTCTGGTACTGAATTTGTAGGTGCTGAATAGTTTGCAGTTGGTGCAGAGTAAGCTCCACCTGTATGTCCCTCACGCACACTACGGCTTTCCAACATTTGGAAATTCTCAGCCACGACCTCTGTCACGTAGACACGTTGTCCTTGCTGGTTATCGTAACTACGAGTCTGGATACGACCTGTCACCCCAATAAGTGAGCCTTTTTTAGCCCAGTTAGCAAGGTTTTCAGCCTGTTGGCGCCACATAACGACATTGATAAAATCAGCCTCACGTTCGCCATTTTGACTCTTAAATGTACGGTTTACTGCAAGAGTAAAAGTCGCAACTGCTACATTTGATGGGGTATAACGCAACTCAGCGTCACGTGTCATACGCCCTACAAGTACAACATTGTTAATCATAGTTTACCTTCTTACGCGTCAGTTTTGACGATCATGTGACGAAGAATGTCAGCGTTAATTTTTGAAAGACGGTCAAACTCTTTAAGAGCTACGTCGTCGTTTGCTTCAACGTTAACGATGTGGTAAAGTCCTTCACGGAAATCTTTGATTTCGTATGCAAGACGGCGTTTTTCCCAAGATTTTGATTCAACAACAGTTGCACCGTTGTCAGTCAAAATAGAGTCAAAACGTGCTACCAAAGCGTTTTTAGCTTCTTCTTCAATGTTTGGACGAATGATATAAAGAATTTCGTATTTAGCCATTGATATGTTCCTCCTTTTGGTCTAATGACCCCAAGACTTTGCAAGGGGTAAGTGAGGTTCGCTCACAATAAACTATTATACTAAAAAACTTTTTTTTACGCAAGTAAAAACTCTGAAATGCGAAAAAACGCCACATGGGCGTTTTCCTATTTTTACGGTTTGATACGGTGCAACATACGTGGGAATGGGATAGCTTCACGGATGTGTTTTGTTCCTGCCGCGAAGGTGACCATACGCTCGATACCGATACCAAATCCTCCGTGTGGAACTGTACCGTATTTACGAAGGTCAAGGTAGAATTCATATTCTGTACGATCCATGCCAAGTTCATCCATTTTTGCGACAAGGGCATCGTAGTCTTCCTCACGCATAGACCCACCGATGATTTCTCCATAGCCTTCTGGAGCAAGCAAGTCTGCACAAAGCACGCGCTCTGGATTTCCAGGAACTGGTTTCATGTAGAAGGCCTTGATGGCTGCTGGATAGTTCATGACAAATGTTGGCACACCAAAGTGGTTTGAAATCCAAGTTTCATGTGGTGAACCAAAGTCATCACCATGCTCAAGATGTTCGTAGTCAGCGTCTTCATCATTCTCATGCTCTTGCAAGAGGTCAATGGCTTGATCGTATGAAATGCGTTTGAATGGCTCTGAAATGTAGCGTTTCAAGAGTTCTGTATCACGCTCCAAGGTTTCCAAGGCTTGAGGAGCACGGTCAAGAACACCTTGTAGAAGAGCTTTTACATAAGCTTCTTGCAAGTCAAGCGACTCATCATGTGTCAAGTATGAGTACTCTGCGTCCATCATCCAAAACTCAGTCAAGTGACGGCGTGTTTTTGATTTTTCAGCACGGAATACTGGACCAAAGTCAAAGACACGACCAAGAGCCATAGCACCTGCCTCTAGGTAAAGCTGACCTGACTGGCTCAAGTAGGCTGGAGTTCCGAAGTAGTCAGTTTCAAAGAGTTCTGTTGAATCTTCAGCCGCATTTCCTGAAAGGATTGGGCTATCAAATTTCATGAAACCGTTCTTGTCAAAGAACTCATAAGTTGCATAAATGATAGCGTTACGAATTTGCATCACCGCTACTTGCTTACGAGAACGGAGCCACAAGTGACGGTTGTCCATCAAGAAGTCTGTTCCGTGTTCTTTTGGTGTGATTGGGTAATCTTGAGATTCACCAATCACTTCGATGTCTGTAATGTCCAACTCATAACCAAATTTAGAACGTTCGTCTTCTTTGACAATTCCTGTCACATAAACAGATGTTTCTTGGCTCAAGCGTTTGATGACATCAAACTTCTCAAGTCCCACTTCTTCACCAAATTTTTCTACAAAGTTTGGTTTAAAGGCCACACCTTGGAAGAAGGCTGTTCCATCGCGCAATTGCAAGAAGGCGATTTTTCCTTTTCCTGATTTGTTGGCAACCCAAGCACCAATCGTCACTTCTTGACCAACATAGTCTTTTACATCAATAATCGTTACACGTTTTGTCATTATTTTTCCTTTTCTTTTTTATTCTTTATGGCAAACCACCTCTATATTGTTCCCATCTGGATCAATCATAAAAGCAGCATAATAAATCGGATGCTCACTGCGATAACCAGGAGCACCATTGTCTAGCCCACCTGCCTCTAAGCCAGCCTCATAACAAGCTTGAACCTCTTCCTTATTTTCTGCTAAGAAAGCAAAGTGAATAGGATTTTGCGTCCCCTGAGCTAACCAAAAGTCACCACCAGGATGAGGGCTATTTGGGGCAAGAAAACTGATTAGAGAAGTAGTTTTAAAAGCCAATTTATAGCCCAAAGGGGCGAGAAAACTCCTATAAAATCCTTCTGAAATTTGTAAATCCTTTACCTTAATTTCAAAATGATCAATCATTCTCACTACCCATAAATGCTTTCAAACGTTTAACTGCTTCTTTAAGCGTGTCTAGGTCTGTCGCATAGCTGAGGCGGACATTTTCTGGCGCTCCAAAGCCAGCTCCTGTTATGAGTGCCAAACCAACTTCCTCAAGAATAGCTGTTGTAAAGTCAGTCACATCTGTATAACCTTTCATCTCCATGGCTTTTTTTACATTTGGGAAGAGATAGAAAGCTCCTTGTGGTTTAACGACTTCAAAACCTGGGACCTCACATAATAGCGGATAAATGGTATTGAGACGCTCCTCAAAAGCCAGACGCATGGTATCAACAGAATCCTGCGGTCCTGTTAAGGCTTCAATAGCCGCATATTGAGACACAGATGTCAAATTTGAAGTTGTTTGTCCCGTCAATTTACTCATAGCTGCAATGATTTCAGGATCACCTACCGCATAACCAACTCGCCAACCCGTCATGGCATAGGCCTTAGATACACCGTTGATAACAATGGTTTGCTTGCGAATTGCTTCTGATAGACTTGAGATTGGAACAAATTCATTTCCATTATAAACAAGACGACCGTATATATCATCAGCTAAAATCAGAATGTCATGCTCAACTGCCCAATTTCCGATAGCTAGCAATTCTTCACGAGTATAGATCATACCAGTCGGATTAGATGGTGAATTGAGAACCAAAACCTTTGTCTTATCTGTCCTAACTAGTTCTAGTTGATCCACCGTGACTTTAAAATCATTGTCTTCTTTAGCTTGAACAAAAACTGGAATCCCTTCTGCCATCTTGACCTGGTCTCCATAACTAACCCAGTATGGAGTTGGAATAATAACCTCATCTAAAGGATTGATTACAGCCATAAAGAAAGTATAGAGGGAGAACTTGGCACCTGTAGCAAAGGTAACCTCGTTACTTGCGACAGAATAGCCATAGTAGCGCTCGAAGTAGGTATTCACCGCAGCTTTTAATTCTGGTAGACCTGAAGCTACTGTATAGAAGGAAGCCTGTCCTTCTCGAATAGCTTTAACTGCTGCATCCTGAATATTTTCAGGAGTGTGAAAATCTGGTTGTCCCAAGGTCAAGAAAAGGACATCCTTACCTTGAGCTTTTAATTTTTTTGCTCTCGCATCACTAGCTAGAGTGACACTTTCTTCCATTTCTAAAACACGCTTGGATAGTTTCATAGGCCCTCCTTATTGACCAATGCTCCTGTTTCAAAATCTACTAGATAAAAATCAGAGCCTGACTTGACTTCCCAGATTGGCTTGTCTTGATAACGGCCAAAGGTAATCTTGTCAATCTCGCCAGCTCCTTTTTCCTTAGAAAGAGCTTCTGCTTTTTCTTGTGAAATACCCTGATTTAGCTGATAAACGTAAATCTTATGGTCATCTTTACCAATCAGGACAGCAAGTGATTCTTGCTGTTTATTATGACCAAGAACACTGTAGTAAGATTCCAAGCCATTGTATAAATCAACCTGATCAGCCTGCTCTAATCCTGCATACTGCTGAGCTAATTTTTCTCCTTCACTTTTAGCTGTTTGATAGGGTTTCATGCCGAGAGAAACCAGATACAGAAAGGAAGCACTGATAACCACAAACAAAATCGTCATCCCTAGACCATACTGCCACAGTAGATTATTTTTTGATTTTTTTTGTCTTTTTTTCACTCGTCTATTTTACCATCTATTGGGCTTTATTACAAGTGAATATAGGAACAATCGCATTTTATTTCTGCCTTCAAAGCAAACCGATTTTTCTTGTTTAAAACCGAGCAAGAAAAGTAAAGACAGCTCCAAAATCAACCTATTAAAAAACTTGAGCATTGGCACTCAAGTTTTCATAATTTTTTTGATTTATGGAATCACTTTATCATCCATTCTTTTAGCCATTTTTCCTAAAAATATAGGCAGTAGAAGGCTAATCATGACTAAAAAGAAGCCTAGATAAAGAAATGCTACAACAAAGCCTAAATTGTCAATCAACCAGCCTGTCAGTGGAAAGAACACAATCATACTTAGGCTAAACATCATAGAATAGACACTCAGCATGGTTGCCCTTACTTCACTTGGAAGGCGCCCTTGCAAATCATTGTCAAAAATCGGCTTAAAAAGAGCATGCAGAGCATTACTAATCAAATAAATCAGAATATAGATTAGAGGTGTTCCAAAGTAGGACAGCATATAGGTGACTCCAGTCAGCAGGACGAGAATAGGAAAAAGCTTCAAGGCAGCATATTTCTTTCCAATTTTACTTGCTAGATAGATTGCGAGGATATTCAAGAGACTTCCAAGTAGCATAACTGCTGAAATTTGCCAACTACTTAAATCTGGCAACTGATTTTGATAGTAAAAATAAAACATATACATGAGTGTTCCGACAATCTGAGATAAAATCATCCAGTTTAAAAGCATGGGATTTCTCTTCAACTCATCCTTAACAGTCCAAATAATCTGTTTCATGGTCACACTATCAGCTTTTTCTACTTTGACACTGGGCTCTTTCAGCATCCAAATCAGGAAAAGAACTATGATAGAAGTGGCAATCATGATATAGTAGGTCAGGTGCAATTGACCATGGACAAAAAATCCCGCCAACACTGTCCCCAAAGACCGAGTTCCTTCTGCTACTCCTGACATAAAACTTGAAATAGATAAGTAACGCTTCTTCAGTCCAGCTTCCACGGCTGAATCATAAACCATTGCTGCGCTTGTGCCTGAATCAAAATTATAAGACAAGGCATTTATCGCCATAGCTAGTGCATAAATCCAAAAATTTCCTTGCCCAGCCAACATGAGAATAGAAGACACAATTCCTGCTATACGACTTAAATAAAGGTTGGTCTTATAGGAATAGCGGTCAGCTAACATACCAGATGGAATTTCACAGAGAAGACTGGTCGTATGAAAAATACTTTCCAAAAGTCCAATCTGCCAAAGAGACATTCCGTTTTGACTGAGAAAGAGAATCCAAAAACTGGTAATCCCTAGAAATGCAAAAAACTCAACTCCGGCCATCAGGCCAATATTTTTCCGATAATTTCTTATTAACATCTTTTCTCCTTTAACAAGTGTATTATTATTTATTTTGTCCGTCACTTGTTAATCTATGCCTTACATGATCTCCACCCCTTTTAGAAGCATTCTTAAAATGCCATTATTTTCGTTTAATTGTTTATGAAATGATACCGGAAAAACTGTTCTGTAGTTTCTATTGCGAGTTTTCTTGTTTATTTTAGCACTTATATCATCATATTACAAGAGAATATAGGAATACTCTTCGAAAATCAAATTCAAACCAGGATTCAAAACGAACAGTTCTTACTTTTCCAGTCGCAAATGACTAAAGTTTCTGTAATTTTTAATTTTCAAATAAACTCTGAGCAAATTTCTTGCAAGGTGTTTTCTTTTGTTGTAATATATTTTATAACAACGAGGCAATTCTCGAAATTTTAAGAAAAAGGAGACACATCATGTCTAAAAAAGTATTATTTATCGTCGGATCCCTACGTCAAGGTTCTTTCAACCACCAAATGGCTCTCGAAGCTGAGAAAGCACTTGCTGGTAAAGCGGAAGTTAGCTACCTTGATTATTCAGCCCTTCCTCTCTTCAGCCAAGATTTGGAAGTTCCAACACATCCAGCTGTAGCGGCTGCTCATGAAGCGGTTCTCGCTGCGGATGCTATCTGGATTTTCTCTCCAGTCTACAACTTCTCTATCCCTGGTACAGTGAAAAACTTGCTTGACTGGCTATCTCGTGCCCTTGACTTATCTGATACACGTGGTGCTTCTACCCTTCAAGACAAGTTCGTCACAGTATCATCTGTAGCCAATGCAGGTCACGATCAACTTTTCGCTATTTACAAGGACCTCTTGCCATTTATCCGTACACAAGTCGTTGGTGATTTCACTGCTGCACGTGTTAATGACTCTGCCTGGGCAGACGGAAAATTGATTCTTGAAGAAACAGTCCTAAACTCACTTGAAAAACAAGCTCAAGACTTGCTCGCAGCAGTTCAGTAAAAAATAAAGAATTTTTAAAAGTCTAAATCAATGATCGCCACCTAATAGGGTGGCATTTTTAGACTCAATCAAGATTTTCAGACAAACATCAGACATCCAAAAAAACCTTGAGCGTTACCACTCAAGGTTTTTAGCAGTCTTTTCCATCATAGGAAAATCATTCTAAGAATATTCTTTCATTCGAGATCTATCACTTATCATCTTCTTTCGAGAAATTAGTGACTGCTTTTGGCTGATTAATCTTCCTTTCTTCGTCCTACATATAGGCTCAATAGAATACCGCTACCTAGAAGAACAGAGATATAATCAGATTGGCTTCCAGTTTCAGGTAATTTGTCACCATGGTTTTCTTTAACTGTAGTTGGAACTACTGGGTTAGCATTTACTGGAGTTGCTGGTTGAGCCGGTGTTGGTACTACTGGTTGTTCTGGAACCGCTGGTACTGGTTTAACCGGTACTTCTGGTGTTGGAACAACTGGAGTTGGTTGTACTGGCACTTCTGGTGTCGGTACATTTGGTGTTGGTTGCGCTGGCACAGGTTTAACCGGTACACTTGGTGTTGGTTGTGCTGGTACTGTTGGCATATCTAATTCTGGTACTTCAGTAACTTCAGGCATACCTGGTACTCCACCGTTAAATTCTGGCAATTCATGAACTTCTGGCATTCCTGGCACACCACCGTTGAATTCTGGCAATTCATGAACTGGTGGTTCTGGCATTGCAAACGTTGGTCCTTCTGGCACATTACGTGTTGGAGGAACTGGTTTGTCATTTGATGGTGTTACTGGTTTGTCTTGGCATCCACATTTTCCGTCTTTGCCGTCTCGACCATCACGTCCATCTCTACCATCTTTGCCATCTTTAATAACTGTTTTTGTCACAGTTCCATCAGAATTGATGATTGTGATTGTATGACTACCATCACCATTATCTTCAACAGAAACTTTTGGTGATTTACCATCTTTACCGTCTTTAATCACCATTTCTGTCTTACTTCCATCCGGATTAGTGATTGTTACAACGTGAGTTCCGTCGTTATTATTTTTAACAGTTACACTTGGTGAAACGCCATCTTTACCGTCTTTACCATCTTTGATAATAGATTTGTATTCACGACCATCAGAATCTACGATTGTTAATGTATGAGTTCCGTCTCCGTTATCAACGATGTTAGCTTTTGGTGATTTACCATCAAAGATTGTAGTTGTAGTTTCTTTACCATCAGCACCTGTCACTTTAATAGTGTGTGAACCATTGTTGTTATCAATCACTTCAAGTTTTGGTTCTTTACCATCACGAACTGTAGTTGTTGTAGTTGTACCGTCTGAGTTCACAACTGTGATAGTGTGAGTTCCATCTCCGTTATCCACAACCTTAGCAGTTGGTGATTTACCGTCACGAACTGTGGTTTCAGAAACAGTACCATTACCGTTTTCTACACGAATTGTGTAAGTACCATCATGGTTGTCAGTAACAGTTGCTACTGGTGATTTACCATCTTTAATGATTGTTTCAGTAGTTGTGCCGTCACCATTTAGAACTGAGATTTTGTGAGTTCCATTTTGTTCATCAGTTATAGTAACTTTTGGTGATTTACCATCACGAACTGTGGTTTCAGTTGTCACACCTTCTGGATTTGTAATAACGATTGTATGACTTCCGTCTCCATTATCACGAACAGATGCGGTTGGTGTACGTCCGTCAACACCGTCACGTCCATTCTTAACGACAAACTCATTCTTAGTTCCATCTGGATTTGTAATTGTTACTGTATGGCTTCCATCTGGATTTTCAGTAGTTGTTGCTGTTGCAGCTTTACCATCTTTACCATCTTTGATGATAGCATTCGTAACATTGCCGTCTCCATCTGTAACTTTAACAGTATGAGTTCCATCGTTGTTATCTGTTACTTCAACTTTTGGAGTCTTACCATCTTTACCATTCTTAACAACAGTTTCTTTAGTTGTTCCGTCTGGATTTGTTACAGTGATTGTGTGGCTTCCATCTGGATTTTCTGTTGTAGTGATATTGGCAGTTTTACCGTCTTTACCATCTTTAACTTTAGTTGTTGATTCAGAACCATCAGGGTTTCTAACAGTAATAGAGTGTGTTCCATCTCCATTGTCCGTTACATTTACAACTGGTGATTTACCGTCTGCTCCATTAGCTCCATTAGCTCCGTTTTCACCTTTTTCACCTTTTTCGCCTTTTTCACCGGCTACTCCTTGAGGTCCACGGATATTACCAATCTTGTTCCAAGAACCATTTTCTTTCTTGTAAACATCACCTGTATTGGCGTCGATATAAGTATCACCGTCTTTACCATCATTAGCAGTTGGGGCAGTAACTCCACTTAGTAATTCAGCACCGTTACGTCCATTTGTACCAGAAGCTCCATCTGTACCATTACGTCCATTTGTACCATTCAAGATATCACTTGTACCAATTAATTCATCCACACCTGGATCGTATTTACCGTTACCATTATTATCATAGTATGCTGTAATACGAGTACCCTCTACTGGTTGTGATTCTGTTGAATCGGGAGTCGCTGGTTGTGTATGTGTTGAATCGGGAGTTGGTGGTTGAATCTCATCTGGATTATCTCCTACACTTCTCGCTCTTCTTGCACTTCTTGATGTTCCAGAAGGTTGTGAATTAGAAGTTGATCCAACACCTCTTCTAACTGCTTCCACCAATGCATTTAAGTCAATAAATGGTGTACGTCCATCTTTACCATTCTTACCATCTTTCACTGTAAAGGTTACTGGATCTTTACCTGGTGTTGTGATAGTTACAACAGTGCTTTGGCCATCTTGTCCACGTTGAGTAGTGATTGTAGGAGTTTGTCCATCCTGACCGGTTGCACCAGTTTCTCCCTTAGCACCATCTTGAACAAAGACTGTAGTTGGTTGTGAACCATCATGGTTATCCACCGTGATTTCTACACCTTTATGACCTTCTTCATCCTTACGAACAGCTGTTACTGTTGGAGAGACTCCGTCCACTCCGTCTTTAATAACTGCTAGAGGTTTTTCTGGGTTCAATGGTTGACCTGGATGTGCTGGATCTTCTTGGTAAACTTTAGTTTCTTTACCATCTTTTACAGTAATTAATGATTTACCATCACGTCCGTCCGCACCTTTAGCACCATCTTTAATCATTTCAGAACCTAGAAGTTCATCAGTTCCTGGAGTGTACTTACCATCATTGTTTTCATCTGTATAGAATGTCACAATTGTGTGTGATGGATTTCCGTTTTGTCCTTCGACACGAAGCAAATCAACTTTTGGAGTTTTACCGTTTAGACCATTTTCTCCGTTCTTAACATTTACTGTAACTGGATCTTTACCTGGAACAGTGAATGTAATGTCGGTACTATGACCATCTTTACCTGGAGTTACAGTTACTTCTGGAGTCTTACCATCTTCTCCACGTTCACCTTTGTCACCCTTAGGTCCCTTGATGTTGCCTTCTTTTTCCCAGTTGCCGTTATTCTTAACGAAAACGTCACCAGTTTCTGTGTTAACGTATTTATCGCCGTCTTTACCTTCTGTAGTTGGATCAACTTTGCCGTTCAATACGTCTTTACCGTCGCGTCCATCACGTCCGTCACGACCTGCTGCTCCATCACGTCCGTCGCGTCCCGCTGGTCCTGGTACACCTTCACGTCCGTCGCGTCCTTGAAGACCTTGAGCACCCTGGTCACCCTTAGGTCCCTTGATGTTACCTTCTTTTTCCCAGTTGCCGTTATTCTTAACGAAGACGTCACCTGTTTCTGTGTTAACGTATTTATCGCCGTCTTTACCTTCTGTTGTTGGATCAACTTTGCCGTTCAATACGTCTTTTCCGTCACGTCCATCACGGCCGTCACGTCCTGCAGGTCCTTGTGCTCCATCACGTCCGTCGCGTCCCGCTGGTCCTGGTACACCTTCACGTCCGTCACGTCCTTGAAGACCTTGAGCACCCTGGTCACCCTTAGGTCCCTTGATGTTACCTTCTTTTTCCCAGTTGCCGTTATTCTTAACGAAGACGTCACCTGTTTCTGTGTTAACGTATTTATCGCCGTCTTTACCTTCTGTTGTTGGATCAACTTTGCCGTTCAATACGTCTTTTCCGTCGCGTCCATCACGACCGTCACGTCCTGCAGGTCCTTGTGCTCCATCACGTCCGTCGCGTCCTGGTAAACCTTGAGCTCCA